>JAITUS010000061.1 GCA_031286185.1 Rickettsiales bacterium | reverse complement strand
AATACAAGATATAGAAGTTCACATAAACTCTTGCTGTTTTGTCAATCACTTTTCAGTAAGATTTCGTGGGTAATTTTTCGCAATATTTAGCGACTTTTTGCTGGTAATTTCTTACAGTTATATTTAGAGCGTAGTTTGTTGGATTGATAAATAAAATAATACCATATTTCCTTGCAAATAGTCAAGTTAATACAGTACCTTTGGCGTTCAAGGAGGTATTGTGACAAGTTTGTTGTATGGCAAGTCTTCCTATCCCTCGGGGGATAGGAATTTTAAAATCTTTAAAATTATAAAAAAAATTCTTGCGCTACAAAGTTGTTACACTAGACCACAACACTGTTGAGCTGAGCGTTGTGCCTTATTTATGTATATAATTTCTTCACTACCATTTTGATTGTGACTCTCCATCTAAACCAAGTGTCTTATTTTGTTCAGTTCAATACATATGTTATGATTGTGTTTTGGTTATACATCAAACTTGTAATGAATATCAACTCGTTGTGATTTGATTGAGCGTCGTGTCGTTAGCGGCAAAATATATGCCGTTGCTCTCATATTCATTGCCACCAAGAAGTCTTATTCTTTCGGCGGTCATTTCATTGAAAGGCGGTTCATGGTTGTCCTGAATGCAAGTAGCGTAATCGGCAGTTCTGCCGCCCATTTCTGCCGTTCAAAGTCCTTGCTCTGTTTGCCAAAATACACACTATAAAAGAATCCTACATCGCCTAACAGAATAAGCAAGTCTTCTCTTTAGTAGTGTCACCGATATATATGCGACCCTGTTTGCAAGGTCGTTCATATCGCCGTGTATATCTCTGGTTACAAAAACTCGGTCAAATTTTTTATTGAAGTCCGTCATTAAACCCTCAGTTTTTATCGCTACCGTCTTATTTCGGCTTGCACTCCTTGTGTTGATTGTGTTAATGCAAATATTTATTGTGTTTTTTAATAATTTTTGATATAATGTATTGATGGATATTACAGAAATAAATTCAAATGTGACAAATAGGCAGATTGAAATACTTAAATAAAAATCGTACGGTTAAACTTTCTTGTATGATAAATTTATTCAAAGATAATTTGTTTGTCGAGTCTGGCATAAATGCATTCACAAATAAAGATACGAAAGATATTTTCAAAGAAAATCCAGCATTTTTTCCTGAAATTGACAGCTTAATTGAAAATAAATTTATTGAAGTATCTCAGCCAGATCAATACTACGATGGAGATTGCTTTATAACATATAAGGGTAGGTTATGTGTTGAACAGTTTGAAAGAGTTGAACAACGCTTGGCAATTGATAATGAAGCAAATGTTAATGCAAAGGCATCTAACACTCTATTAGAAATTGCCAATAATTTAGCAAAAGATAGCTTACAAGAAAGTAAGAAAAATAATAAAAATACATTACGGTTAAGCATTGTAAGTCTAGCAATTTCAGACATAGCTTTAATTGTTGCATCATTAATTGCTTTAAACAAATAACTTTATTAAGCTAAAAATTAACGCAACGATAGATAATACAAGTGAACCTATACTCAAAGCCATTGCAATACTAGGCAAAACTGATTCCCATAAAAATTCTTGTTCAAATGGGTCTTGTTTTCTTTTTGCTTTTTTTTTCTCTGAAATATTTTCATATATTTACTCCTTATACCCAACCCGTGTTTGCCACTGTTGTTGCCTTTTGACAAAGGGTGTTGCTGTGTTGTTTGGCACTGTGTTTAGACTGTTAAAGTTGGGATTATAGTTTATGTTGTCTACATGTATCCTATATAACTAGTTCCAACAAGTTTGTTGGTGTTATCATACACTTCAACTCTTACTCACATATTGATGTCTTTGATAAGTTTTACTTTAATTGTTGTATCCATAATATCCTCCAAGATATAAAAATAAGGCTCGCAACCTAAGTCACGAACCTTTTTATAGTCCCAAAACTAATAAAAATAGGCTTGTAATTTATGTTACAAACCTTATTATATAACAACATTGCAAAATCCATAAGCCTTTATCACCTTGGTTGCCCAGTCGGGCAAACCGTATCTTGTATTCTTGTCGATGACGGTGTGCATCTGCAAACCACAATTGGGACAAAAGTTAAGTAAGTCTGTCTCAACCTTAAAACTGCACATAAACTTTTTGCACTGAACCCATTTTGCATTCTTTTTTGCGTTTTCCATCGCCACTAATTCGCCAATCATACCAATCCTCCGTCCGTTATTTCAACAAATTTATTGAATAGCGCCGATTTTCTCGATGGCCCCATTTCCCCCTTTGGACGCGGAATTACCGCCTCGATATGGTAATGACCGAAAAACCAGTGCTTGTAGTCAACTGCCTTTTCAAAGCCTGACAGTCCACGATTCGTTTCCGTCACTCCTTTACCTTCTAAAAACTTCCTTAGTTGCGGACAATCTAAAGCGCCCTCGTCTATTGTATGAGTGATAATATAGTCCACACTGTTGCCGTGAGCTTTTAGATTCTCATACGCTTCTGCATAATCTTGCTCCGTTGGCACTTCTTGTGGCCACCAAGCCTCGCCTTCTTTACGAGTATCTTTATCGACACTCTCCGCTCCACCAAAGGTAAAGAATGTCTTGCCGTCAATAGCAAAAACCTGCCCGCGCATAAGATGAATTATATTTTTAGCAACCCTATGCACCTTACCACCCTTCCAAATCTCCACAGGCATAGCATCCAAAATATCAAAGTTCTCGTGGTTGCCGTCCACAAACAACACGGTATATGGCAGTCTCTTGAAATGCTCTAAGTCCTGATTATACCTACCTTTATACCATACCCCGCCAAAATCGCCGGCAATAATAACATAATCAGCCCTTGTCAATTTTTTGAGTTTTTTATCAGGCTCTTCTTTATGCTTTTTGCAAAGCTCTTTAAGCTTCAAAAAGTGTTCATTACCATGAGTGTCTCCCGTAACAAAAATCATATCGTTAATCCTCCAGGGTTGCTTCTTTAGGTGCCTTTCGTGCAATTTCTTTTCGCAAACGGTCTCGCGCCTGTCCCACATTTATCTTTTTGTTGTATTCACACAGCAGTTCCAATGCAAAACCCATGGAGCCACCGTCTCGGTCTTTAGCGCGTCCTACGATAGATTTGGGACTTCTGCCGCATAATTTCTCTCTGAACTTATTGTTGTCTATATCTTCCCCATATGCCACAAGCATAAGCGCAACTCCTCTTAGCGGCGCAAATGAAAGCGCAAGTTCATCACCGCCCCAAGTGCTGATGCACAGCTTAATTGTGCGTTCTAAAACTTGAAATCCAAACTTTTTGTGGATATATAGCAGTGACGAAACAGCATTTATGCTGCCATTTTTATATCCCTTGCCGACATTGAGCTTGTATCCGTCTAAAAGACTTTTTATGACAAGCAATTCGCGCTTTTCTGCTTGTACTCCCGCCTTATATAAATCAAACGGTGTGAGCCTCCTAACACAGTTTTTTTGCTCGGCAAAAACGCGGGCTTCACCCTTAAAATCAAGGTCGAAATAAACCATGCACCAGATATGCGTTTCTCGTGAATCTGTCAGAATTGCTATCGCTTCCTTTGTGTGGTTGCCGTCCACAACATAGTTTACTCCGTCTCTCTTATTGACTTTTACGGCATTGACTTGAAATGGGTCAAAGTTATTAACGATTTTCATAACATGAGCCATTGATAACTTACGCTGATATCTTTCATCAACTACAAGATTCTTGATAGCTATCATTTGAAGCTCAAAGCGAGATAGAAACGCCTCAAAATCAGCAACGTTTATAATTGCGCTCTCGCTTGGTTTAATTTCTTCCGACATTTTTATGTTCCTCCACAATTCTATTTACTGTATTTATTGCTGCAGTTAATTGTAATAATTCGTTGGTTAGTCTATATAAAGCACTCTCAGAAACACACGAAAAATCAGTACTGGTTATTACCCGTCCTATTGCCTTAGTCCATGCTGGCACGGTGCTTGCAAGGCTTAAAACCTCGTCGCTACTATCTTGCTTTATTACGGCCGTAATGTCGACTGCCGCAACCTGTACTCGTTCCTTTTTGGATTTACCCGCCGCCAATCGCACCGCTGCATATTTCTCACGGATAATTTTTATAAGAGCGTCTGGCTTCTCTAAAACTTGGGTGCTTAATGCCCTAATATCGGATACCGAAAGTTTAGAATACTTAATTGTGGGCTTTACCGATAGAATAATGCTGCCTTCCATGATTTTTTCATATATCGCAGGAACAACGCCTGACAATTTTTCTAATGCTCTAGCGTACATTCTATATCTGTTTAATTGATCGGGCGATAAACCATATTCTTGTCCCATGTACTTGTAGGGTTGCTTTGCCCCCGAGCGCAAAACTTTTTTATATATTCTATCACTTGCCAATTTGTTCTCGGCAATATATCTTTTGCCTATTAGGAACCGCCTAACCCCCGCCGGCAAATCATCTCGCTCCAGTTGTTTTTTACATATCCAAATAATAGCCTCTTGTCTATTACAAATGGACACCGCTTCGATTTGTAACGAAATTTTTGCCTTCACGCAAATCTCGTATTTTTCATAGCCGTCAAGGATAGTTTTGTCCCACACATATATCGGATTTGCATCTAACCCTCCTCGTGAACGAGACGGCGTTATAAGTAAAAATTCCTTATCAATTTTCAAGGTATCGTCTGTCATACATCACCGTCCTTGTCGGCGCCGACAATAATTGTTGCGTCCTCTTGAAATGTCGGCACACTTATTTCTTTTTCATACTCCGCCAAACTTAAGCCAAACGCACCATTATTGCCTTCCTCTAAATAATCCCGTTTCGCGCGAATATTCAGTCTCTCATCTTCAACATTTTTTCTTGGGAACTTCTTGGCTAAATCAAGATTAAACTTAATCATGTTTATCCCATTGTTTGTTACAACGCTTCCAAGTAGCTTATACCTATAATCGAAAGTCCAAGAAGTAAGTTTCATTAGTCGCAAAACAAATTCCTCACAAGCACCTTGCCGTGGTTTTCTCTTTTTGCCATAGGTACACCAACGAAATGCACTTTTTTCGCCGTTTCTACAAGGGCGGACACATAGAGAATTGTCGCGACGATTAATCATAAACAGGATGCTTTCCGTTTCCAGCAAAATCTTTAGCGAGGCTGCATTAAAGGAAACGACAAGCCCGTTAAAAGTAACGCAAGACTTGTCCGCTTGAGAAACATATTCCCCGCAGACAACCTCATATTCTTCTAGACTTATTCCCTCTATCGCTAATGCCTCCTTATCCATTATGCCATCTTTAGCTCCTGCATTAGATGTTCAATACTCTTTTTAAGGATTGCCTGCTCTGTAACATTCAGACTATCTTCATTACGATAAACTTTTGCTTCGGCACTGGCGTTTAATCTTACCTTATTTGCCATTTGTACCGGAACAGACTGCTGCCATGAATAGTACTCCTCACCAAAACTACCATCCCACTCATCGGAATAGGCTATAATTTCTCTGCTGTCCTCAAGCGAAACTGGTCTAATAATTTCCGCCTCGTTTACGTCAAAAATTAAGAAAGAGTCCTTGCCCTTTTGAATGTTCGTTCCCATAAGGCGGCGTTTATAGTCGCTAAACCATCCAAACATATCAAAAAGCATAGCGTTAAATGATAGCCCGCTTGTTGCGGCAGGTACATATTTGCCTTTGCGAAGCCGAGCCCATTTTATTGCATTGCGGTTGTCTCTTTCACAAGGTCTGATTGCAATAAGCCCCTTAAACGGCTCGATTAAGATTTCAGCATACTGCGTGTTGTCTAAATTGCGCAAGCATTCGGTTGTAAACCATAATTTTTCGTCGCTCATTGAAAAACAAGGTTGCTTATACCTGCTAAGAAATTGCGGTCGCAACACTTCATACCCTCTAAAATCTATATCTCTGGCTTTCACATTAACTTCGTCAGGTTTTTCGTCTGCGTCCCTTTCTTTAAAAGAATAGACGCTTTCGGATGCTTCCATATAATCCTCAACGGTAAAGCCTGCCCATCTGTGATTTAGCGACACAAACCCTCTAAGCGCCCCACTTTCAATGACTTTCATCTCTGGTAAAATAGTGCGACCATACTTGGCATTACTGAGTAGCCTTTGCGCCGCCACATAGTCATCATAAGAAATAATGGCATCATGGCTATCTTCCAAGAAATATCTGTCACTAAAATGCTTTCCTGTTACAGGATTGATTGTATTGGGACGCGATATGTGATCCTTATAGCTCTTTGTCCAAGTCTTCCCTGCATCATAGGCTCCGTAATACTTTTCATTCTGCAAGATATATTCCACAGTAGAGGACGACCACTTTAAGTTGTCTGGATTCTTTTTTGAGTGACCCGTTGTTTTACGTCCGAATTCCATTAAAATTTCAGCGATTCTTGCCGTGGAATAGCCCGATAAGTACAGATAAAAAATGAGCTTAATTGTTCTTGCCTCGTCCTCATTTATTATCAAACCGCCATCGTCGTCTATATCATAGCCTTGAAACTTCTGTGGTGTAAAATTTCCGTTTGCGAATTTAATTTTGTTTGCGCGTTTTGTACCTGCACTCTTTTGCGCCGATTCATACTCCGCAAAGGTAGACAGCATGTCTATATTCAGTTTTTGGTCGGGATTAAGTGTACACAGACCTTCGAGTTCAAAATATACGCCGATGGGCGGATTCAGTTCACGAAGCTGTCTTGTCACATTCGCAAAATCCTCAACGCTTCTTGCAAAACGGGAAATGCTCTTTACAACTATCAAATTGATGCCCTTTTTGCCATCCACACAGTCCTTTATCATTTGATTAAACTGCACCCGATTTTTTAAAGAGGTGCCGCTTATCCCTTCTTCAGGATAAATATCAATCAAGCGCATATTGGGCTGTCTTTCCACAAAATCAAGATAATATGCGCGCTGCATCTCTATCGATGAGACTTGCTTCGGATTTCCAGTCGAAACTCTTGTATAAATTGCAACTAGCCAATCGGTACCCTCGTCGAAAATACCTTTTTCTTGCTCGGCACGATATATCTTAACACCCTCCACCCGTCTGCGGTATCTTGCGCGCTGTCTGTTTCTAAACTCATCACGGCTTTCAATCTGCTTTCTCATTATATTGTTTCTCCTGCTTTATTTGTCGGAAATTCCCAATACCACTTGCCTTGGTGCTTTATAGATTTTATACCCAGCATACTTTTTGCACTTTCCACTGTCCTACTGCCAATCCCTGCCACTTTACATATTTCATATAGTTCACTCGCAGTAATTTTGCCTTCCTGCAGAGTTTCTATCAGTAGCTTAATCGCATCTTGCATTTTTACATCATCTGCTCGATTTTGGTCTCCTAATAATTTGTCTTGAGTTATGCTATAGCCCTCAATCCAACGAAACCAACAATTATCCGACAGTTCAAAGGCTATAGGCTTGCCTTCGGGCGCAAGATTACTTTTTATATGAACAACGGCCCTAATATCAGCATTATCTTTAACTCGGTCCACCAAAATCATACTTCTTGCAGTGGCCGCTAAATCAATCGATCCAAAGCCCCTATATATGCCCTTCCCGCCACTTGTCTTATTCATGTGACCCACCAACAATACAGTGCATCCAGTCTTGTCTGTCAATGTAGCAGTTTTCTGCATCACGGCTCTTATGTCTCCCGCCCTATTCATATCTGCATCACCGACAAAACCCTGTGATGGGTCAAAAACTAATAGCTTTGCGTCGCTACGAATAACAGCTTGCTCAACCCTGTCATCAGCAAGCGTTATTGGCTTGCCGTCATACTCCAAATATGCAACCTTCATACAATCAGCATACACACTCTCTAATCTTGGTTTAATCGTGTCTTCTATTCCATCTTCAGCATTTAGGTATATAACCGTGATTGCGCTTCGTTTGTCCTTGCTTTCTGACAACTCTTGCCCTTTCGTTAAACGCGCTGCCAAATTTAAAACAAAGGTGGTCTTCCCATCTCCTGGGTCTCCTTGCACTATGGTTATTTTCCCGTATGGAATATACAGATACCACAGCCATTCAACTGGGCGAGACTGTACAGAATCAAAATATTTTAGGTTGTAAGTTTTATCTGCCATCTATACCTCCGAATAGCACTTATCAATTGTATCAAAAAAACATTCGTCACAGATAAAGGTTTAATACCCTAATTACACAAGTTTTGAGATGGTTTAATACCCAATTTGTGTTATACTTAATTGAATAAATCAGTCAATCGCTACAACAGCGGTTCAACCTGCCTTCCGTTGTTGTTATTGCAAGTGCGGTTACCTCCAATTGAAAAAGTCCGTAAATTTAATATTACGAGGTAAACCATATGAACTATATTGAAAAACTAAACTCAAAAAAGAAGAAGGAGCATTTCAGTCTCCGGACTCTTAGCGATAGTTGTGACATCTCTGCTGATGCACTTAAGAATATCTTAGCAGAAAAATCTTCGCCAAAAGTCTCAACGCTTCAAAAAATATGTAACGCTCTCGACATCTCGTTAGCACAATTATTTTGCAGTGAAAATGAAGTTGTAATAAATATCGACACAAAAACATCAGACTTTTTTCGTGCCTTTGAGAGACTTTCAGACGAGTCAAAGTCCCACATACGTTGGCTTGTAAAAAAGCTTTCTGGTCGATAATTCCCGATACCCGTTGCGACCTTCCCCAAAAAAGTTAGCAATTTTACATTAAAGCGACCTAAAAGCGGTATTTTACGGACTTTTTACCTGCTTTTAGGGCTGCAAGGTCGCAAAGCTCTTTGGACCTTGAAATAAAAAAGCCGTAGTTCAATTAGCGAACTACGGCTTTCACTGTATTATAATATTATTGCTTGACCATCGTTTTTAATACGATAAGTGCGGCATCTTTTTGCTGTCGATTCAGTAAAACTAGTCTTGGTGCGTGTAGCCGTAGTACCTATAATTTTTTGATGTTGAAAAACCAGTCGCTTGTTGAAGGAATCGCCATTTCTTCATCAATTTCTATTGATTTGTCAAGACAGCAGTTTTTGTATTTCCTGTTGCTACCACACACATTTATCGTTTCTTCTTGCGTTTTTGCCATTTATTCTCCTTATCTTCATCCTATCTTTTCACAAACTCAATGTTTGGCAACAATATCATTCTTTCGACTTTTTCTTCTTGGGATACATCTTTTGGATGCCACCAAACTATATGGTTGATAATTGCACTGTCAAGAAAGTAGCCTTTTGACTCTTGCTTTTCTACTACTTCCAAAAATGCTTTTGAAAACTTGAGAACATACTTTCCATTCGCCAGCAATCCTTCTTTATCTACTTGTAGTACATTTCCACTTCTAAGTGTAGCAATTTCTTTTTGCACTTTATCAAATAGCCCCAAATTCACATCTTTATGTGAGAGAGCGAGTGTGATTTTATTTGGCTTACCGTAATTCATTTTGGCTTCAAGCCTTATCAGGCCTTCTGCTTTAATATCATCAAAACAATTTACTGCACTAAAAATATGCAAATTACTTTTGGCGCGGGTAATGGCAACATATATTTGTCGATAGTCCGCATCGGTTAAAGCCTTGCTTTCGCCCAGTGCCAAATAAACATTATCAAACTCCCTTCCTTTTGTTTGGTGAATTGTTGAAACAAAGATAGTAGACTGCTCTGAAATAAAATCTTCTAATTTTGATTCATCTACAAACTGTTTGAAATCAGTTTTATATTTGTATCTCGCATTTAGTGTTTCAAAATCTCTAATCAGTTTAAGAACATTCTCTAGATTGCTACTTTGCATATACTTTCGTTGAAGTTTCGATTTTACCTCATTCCAAACATCGACATCAATTGTTGCACTCTGCCCCTGCATAACATGGTTAGCAAATTCTCTTACTTCGACAAGGTCAAACAATCTGAAATTTGTATTTGTTTGTATTACTCTTGCCTTAATGCCTTCTTTAGTCAGCAAGCCAACTATGTTATTTACCTGATCGTTTGACCTAGCAATTATGCAAGTGCTACCAGCTGGCTTGTCTTTTAGCACTGCGTTGGCTACTGGAATTTCTATGTCACTATTCTGCAACTTGCAAATGGTTATTTGACCGTTTTCTTGCTTAATGGCTTTAAGTGGTTTCGTTTTAAGTCTGTTGGAAATCCTAACTGCAAAATTATTAGAAAAGTCGATAACATTCTTGGCACTTCTAAAATTTTCTATTAACTCGTATTTTGCTGAACTGTCCACTTTTGAAAGTTCACCTAAAAACTCCGAAGAAGAACCACGCCACTCATAAATATTTTGGTCGTCATCGCCCACGGCAATAACTTTCATACCGTCATTTGAATTCATCAATGCACGAACCAAAGCATATTCTTTTTTGCCCATGTCTTGTGCTTCGTCAATAACCATAATCACATTTGTCAGTTTAAAGTTATCGACTTCTTTCGCTTCGATTTTTAAAATGGCATCCTTGACTATGTCTTCTGATTTTTCTAATGTTCCAACTCTTCCCAATAAATCAAAGCAGTAGGAATGGAACGTTTTGATTTTAATAAAATTCGCAGCATTCCCAATCAATTTCAAAAGGCGCATCTTAAACTCAGTCGCCGCCGCCCGTGAAAAAGTAAGCATCAAAATTTGCTCATGCTTGATATCTTCTTGCATATAAATCGCTGCGAGTTTGTGGGTAAGTAGCATTGTCTTCCCACTGCCTGGTCCAGCTATTACTGTTATATATTTGGTCTTGCTGTCATTAACTACTTCCCGTTGCGTTTGGGATAACCCTTTGAAAATTTGATTATATTTTGTCTGAGTCATGTTAAGTTTAAGCTCACCAAGTCGCCCCTTAAAATACTTGTACTTAAACATATCGTAATCCATTGTAAAATAATCGTAAGTGAAAGTAAGCGCTTGCTCATAATCAGTCGACAATAACTTTAAGTATTCTCCGATTATGTGAATCTGCTCTTTCTTGTTATCGTAGTATTTATCCAGTTTTTCATAATGATCTTTTGTGTACTGCGATTTCGTGTCTTCTTCTAGCCTTTTGATGGTCATGCGATTGTAAATAACCAAAAACCCACCATCTATGTCTAGGCTACCAATTCTTTTAAGATAATAAAGTGCGTCCTCAATTTCAATAGCATCTGCATCTACATTGAACATTTGGTTCTCAAAATTGTAACTTTGCATAAGTTCAAGAACTGAAAACTCTACTTTTGTATTACCATCGTCCTTTACCGATTTAGGAAGTTTGTTGTACAAGTACTTAACAATAAACGCAGCAATGTCCAATCGTTTATCACTTTTCTCTTTTATCTCATCAACTGACAAGTAGCACTTAAAATTAATATAATCTCTATTTTCCTCATTCCTTCTTTTTACTATTCGTTTTATGTCATAGAAGTTAAACACTTTATTGAAACTTGCAATCGAAGTGTTCGGATAGAATTCTTGCATCTGCACATTCATTTCTTTAATATTGAATTTCTGACCAACAGTAATACCTTCTTTATTCTCCTCAAGGAAATCGCATAAAAATTTCTCTGTCTGCTCAAATATCTCAAGGACTCTTTCAGCATTTCTTCCTTGATCTTTCTGCAAAAAGCCAAACAAGTCCTTTGTATCTGCAAGTATTTCCTCTTCTCTCAAAATCTGAATAATTCTAATTACTCGCTCTGGTTCAAGGCTTTCTCTGTCTGCAATAAAGTCTATGTGCTCATTGTTGCCGTCGGCATCTCTCCCACCTTTCGCCCTCGTTTTGAATAACCTTGAAATAACTCTTACTGCTTCTTCTTTTTGTTTGTCACTTTCAAAGGCATTCGACGCCCTTATCTTTTCTGATGCCTCTATTGTGCTTTTTACCAAAATGCTATTTGCATAGACTTTCGGCATATTTTGTCCACGCTTTAAGTAATGTACTTGTTCTAGTGCATTTATCGAAGTCGTGACTCTTGTTTTGATTTCATCTTCTTTTTCGTCACTCCAACCAGCTTCTCTTGCTATGTCTAGTTGGGAGGCAGTTATCTCCTCGCGCTTATTTGTAAGTCTTTTAACCGCACGCCAAATCTGAGCAATTTCCGCTTGAGTTATTTTTGTTTGACTAAGGAAAGCAAAGTGTTTGTTTATATCATCGTCATTAAAAAGCGCGTAGCAAACAGCATTGAGCCTTGAATCTCGTCCTGCACGCCCAGCCTCTTGCACGTAATCTTCTAACGATGTTGAAATATCATAATGAATCACTAACCCAACATTATCTTTATCAACACCCATTCCAAAGGCTTTCGTTGCAACTATGATGTTGCATTTACCCTTTGTAAAAAGTTCTTGATTTTGAACACGGTCACACTTGTCCATTTTGCCGTGGTAAGCGATTGCCTCAAATCCATCTTTTATCAGCTTATTAGCAAGACTAGTCGCCCTCGCTATTCTTGAAACATAAATGATTGTTGGACATTCGAACTCTTGGAGCAAGTTCCTTAACTTTATATCTTTCTCAGTTTCGTCCTGAACATGAATTGCATGATAGGCAAGATTCTTTCTTGTTGCTGATGAAACTACTTTTTTGAGGTCTAAGTCTAGGTTGTCTTTGAAATATTTGATAATGTCTTTAACAACCTCATCTTTTGCCGTTGCGGTAAAACACGAAACTGGGATTCTATGATTGTTGCCCTTTGCATTTTGTAAATTTTTTATGAATTCTGCTATGTACAAATAATCTGTTCTAAAATCTTGACCCCATGCAGAAAAACAGTGCGCTTCATCTATAACGAATCTAACTACATTACGCTTAACAAGCAGTCTATGAATTGATTTACTGCGCAAGGACTCTGGCGAAATATAAAGCATGCTTGCTCCACCTGCCTCCACTCTATCAATCTGTTGCGTTCTTTCAATTGGGTCAAGTGAGCTATCAAGCCTTACTGCTTTTGTTATTCCATGCTTGTCTTCTAAATTATCTATTTGATCTTTTTGAAGTGATTGCAATGGTGAAATAACCATCGTGAGTCCTTTTTGATTTTCTCCTTGCATTAGTGCTGGCAATTGAAATGTTATTGATTTCCCTCCGCCCGTTGGGAATACCGCAAGTAGCGATTCTCCATCTATGGCGCATTTAGCAGCTTGCTCTTGCAAATTTTCTCCGTCATAAGTTCTAAATTCTTTATAGCCAAACCACTTCTGCAACCCTCTAATAACATCCAAGTTACTTCTGCAGTACTCGCAATCCGCACAACTTTTGCCCTTTATCATCTGCAAAATATTTTCCACCTTCGGAAATCTTCTTAGAATCCAAGGAGGCGTTATCGAAGTACTGTCTTCCATCATTACCGCAATTTGACTGATTGCAAATGCTAGTTCTTCTGGATATTTAGTCACGACCGCATGTACATTTGCCTTATCACAAATTTTGCCAACAAACTGGTTTTTAATAAAATCGGCAATGCTTGATACCTTCTCTGTAAAAACCATGTAGTCGAAAAAGTCCTTAAAGTACTTACTCTCATTTAGCAAATTGAAATAAATTATCTTCAGGTGTTCATCCAACCTTTCAAACTTTGCAACTTCATCATAAAACAAGTCACGGGCTTTCATTGAATCATTAAGTGGGTTGTTATATTCATTTGGGTCAAACTTGTCGTCTTTTAGTAATTTATGGTATGGCTTTTTTGCAAATAAAAGTGGTGACAAATAAAGTGTATCGATAAATTTGCTAATTCCACTCTCTTTGATTTCTTTCTCCAAATGAACCAAATCATGGTCAATGATGTTATGTCCTACTGCAAATTCACTCCCTTTCAAAAAATCAACAAAACTCTCTTTTACTTTTGAATGGAACTCTCTACCATTCTTAACTGCACCTAAATCTAAAACCTTGCCTTGTTTATCAATTTCAGAATCAATAAAGATAATTTTTGCCTCATTCTTTACGCCTTGTCCAATGTCATATAATGGATTTATTGATAAAATCTCTAAAATCGCTTTTCCATATTTTTCAGTCTTAACTTTTCCAAAGCCTGATATCCTGTAAAAGTCGTTTATATTCTTAGGTCTTTTGTCAACTATCTCATCAAGTGTAGTATTATGAAAAACCATAAAAGGAGCAATCCCTTCTTCTTGGGATTTCTCTAATCTAAACTTCTTCAGTTCGTCAATCAATTGCTCTCTTGATTTTTCCATAATTTCTCTTCTCTACTCGTTTTCCTCTTTGAAGCTTATGTTATTCCTCACCAGAATTCATGGAAGGCTTTTTGCTGCATTTTTAACAAGAAAAGCCCTAGACCGAACTAAGACTTTTTACTTAATCAACATGGTGCCCGAGGCCGGACTCGAACCGGCACGGAGTTTCCTCCTCAGGATTTTAAGTCCTGTGCGTCTACCATTCCGCCACTCGGGCAAACTTTGAACAATTTTAGGATTAGTATACCAAACCTGACAATAATAGTCAAGCAAAAAACAAAAGTTATCTAACTATTATGTGATAATATTTTGTGTTAGTAATAAAAAAGTGACTTTGTTTAAAAATTTTTAAACAAAGTCCACTTGCGTTAGGATTTTACCTGTTCAATTTTGAACTGCATAAAATATTGTTTGCTTTTTTATCACAAAATCAAGACCTGCAACAACACGATCACCATTTTGATTTTGATAGTACCACACAATATTCAACATTTCTTCTGGTAATACTTCTCCCAATGTAGAATTGCGCAACACATCTTCAATCCTAATAAATTCATCGTTAATGCTTAATATAATACTTGTAACGACAAAATTATCTATATCAATATTCACAGTATCCCAATTAGCCATTAACTTTACATCAGAAGTTAACTTCAAAGGAAAATTTACTTCCTGCCCATCCATAAAAGACCAGTAAGTAAACTTATCAATTCCCCTTTCAACAGTTGGCATATTCTCTTCATACAACAGTCCCTTTACAACTATCTCGCTGCTCACACCTTTACCATCTTGCAAGTCAATACTTACAATGTGCTTTATGCCTTTAAAAACATAAGCAACACTTATGACAACGATAATAATTGACAAAACTATAATGAAAGCAATGCTAAACGACTTGCTCCCATACAGTTTCCTTTCTGATTGTAGTTTTGTTTTTTGCATTATGTTACTCCTTTTAAAATAATGAACAAATAATATCCATATATGTATATAATAATAACATAAAACGACAAATTTGTAAATCAAATATGTCGTTTTGGTATTTGTCAATAATTTTAATGTTTGTCAAGATTTGAGAAATTTATCCAAAGTTTGACAATTATCAAAGTAGCTCTCCATATCGTTTAACAAAAATCTTTTTAAATATAGTTACCAGAGTCATGTAAGCAATGACAGTCAAAGCTAGCCACAAGTAGAACTCAGAAGGCAATGGAGTCATATCCAACACAGAATTGACCCCAGGAATATACGGTATAAGTGTACCCAAAACTATACCTGCAAATGTAAATAGAACAACAAGGAAAGAGGCTCTGTTCTTGCCAAAAGGCAAATGACGAGATCGAATCATGTGTATGACCAAAGTTTGTGTCCACAGTGACATTACAAACCAAGCAGTTTGAAACATCATTACAAACTGTGCCTGTATTTGCGGTGAATGTGTTATTGCAATATCACTGTATCCACTACCCCATATCGCATATTGCAACCCAAAAGGTAAACCTAAATATTTGGGACAAAAGTAAAACAACATAACAATAAATGTAGTAATATCAAATAACGAACTTGTAGGTCCCATCCAAATCATGAATTTTCCAATTGACTTGGCTTCCCATTTTCTAGGTTTTTTAATATATTCAGACTCTGTATTGTCCCATGGCAAAGATATGCAAACTATATCGTAGATTAGGTTTAAAGCTAAAATTTGCAATGGTATCATAGGCAAGAATGGAATGAGAGCACTACCGACCAATACTGCAAACATATTTCCAAAATTACTACTTGCCGTCATTTTTATATATTTTATAATATTTGCAAAAGTTTTTCTACCTTCTACTACTCCTTTCTGCAATACCATCAAATCTTTCTCCAACAGTATAATGTCAGCAGATTCCTTTGAGATATCCACAGCAGTGTCTACTGAAATACCCACATCTGCTTGTCGCAAGGCGGCTGCATCATTGATTCCATCACCCATGAATCCAACTACGTGTCCGTTGTTTTGCAATATTCTAACTATTCTAACTTTTTGTTGAGGGGTAAGTTTTGCAAAAATTGTAGTGTTCTGACAAGCTTTTTCCAACTCATCATCATCCATGAGCGTGATATCTTGCCCCAACAAAAACTGGTCATTGACTAGACCAACTTGCCCTGCAATACATCTTGTAATAGCAAGACTGTCACCTGTCAGTATTTTTACAGCTACACCATGTTCCTTTAAAGCTTTTATTGCAGATTTTGCAGATTCCTTAGGAGGATCTAAAAAAGCTAAGTAACCTATCAATACCATATCCACTTCATCTTTAATAGAGAATAGTCCTTCAACTGTGGGATTGTTTTTTTGTGCAACAGCAAGCACTCTAAATCCTTGTTCACTCAATTTTTCTACTCTGTCAATGATATCTAGCTTTATTTTATCCGTTATTTTAATAGGCTCTTTGCCGTCAAGTTCGGCATAAGTGCATACAGATAACATCTCTTCTACGGCACCCTTTGTAATCATTTGAGTTTTGCCTTGCGTATTTTTTATCACTACGGTCATTCTACGACGAGCAAAGTCAAATGGAATCTCATCAACTTTTATATAGTTGTGTGCAAGTTCAGGCATTCCTTTGTCTTGACTGTGTTTTAAGATAGCTTTATCCATAACATTTTTTAAGCCAGTTTGATAATAACTATTTAAAAAAGCTTTTCTCAAAATTCGCAAATCTTCCTTGCCATTTATATCAAGGTATTTTTCAAGTTCAATTTCGTCTTTTGTAAGTGTTCCTGTTTTATCCGTACATAATATATCCATTGCACCAAAGTTTTGAATAGAGTTCAAGCTTTTTACGATTGTTTTCTGCTTGGACATTTTGACGGCACCTTTCGCAAGCCCCGCAGTCACAATCATAGGCAACATTTCAGGGGTCAGCCCGACAGCAACAGCAAGACCAAACATTAAAGATTCAACCCACGCTTCACCACCTTTCCCCATTATTATACCACCTGTCAGACCATTAATTACAAAAACTATGGGTACCATAATAGACATGAATCTTATCAACAGCCAGGATATTGAGTTGACGCCTTTGTCGAAACTTGTCTTTGGACGCTTAGCTACAAGAGTTTTAGCTACATCGCCAAAGTGTGTTTGGTCACCTACTGCTATGACCAATGCTACTGCATGACCACTAATCACGCTAGTGCCCATAAATGCAAGATTGGGCAGTATTAAAGAATTTGTATGATCAAAATTCTGCGGTGATGAAGTTTTTTCCACAGGGTTGCTCTCCCCTGTCAATGAAGATTCGCCCAAAAATAAATCCTTTGAGGAAAGAATTCTGACATCTGCCGGTATCATATCGCCAGCAGACAGGCATACAATATCACCAACGACAACCTCTTCTATTTCTACCTCTATTCTTTGCCCCTCTCGCAAAACACAAGTAGTTGTTTTAATCATAGCTTGCAGTCTTTCTGCTGCTTTTGAAGAACGGGTCTCTTGCAAAAATCTTAAAACACCACTCAAACTGACCATAATGATGATAATACTAAACCCAAACGGATCAATGTCCTCTACTTTACCTTGTGCAGCAGGAATAATGGCATCTGTCACAATCATCACAATACTTAATAAAAATAATATGGCGCTAAAAGGATTTATAAAAGCCTCAAATAATTTTTTGGCAAAAGTTTGATTGTCTTTGTGAGTGATAATATTTTTACCATATTCATCCATTGACTGTTCAATTTGTTCTTGATTATAGCCAGTCATTTCATTATTTTGGTACTGTAACAATAAATCCTGTTTTTCTTCTCTTGATGCACTCAAAAGTCTCTGTTTACCACTTGTTTTACTTGTTGTAGCCAATTTTATATTTTTCATAATTTTATTCCCGAAAATTACCAAACAAAAAACAACTTACTACTATGATAAGCTGTTTTTGAATTTATACTACTATTATATGCTTTAAAATCAAACTTGTCAACTGATACAGTTATTTTTTGTCCACTGTCGCAGCGTGAGCTATCAAATCAACTACCTTACTACTGTATCCCCACTCGTTATCATACCATGATACCAATTTTACAAAGTTATCATTGAGGCTAATTCCTGCATTTACATCAAAGATACTTGTTCTGCAATCACCTATAAAATCACTAGATACAACACTATCTTCTGTGTATCCCAAAATGCCTTTCATCTCATTTTCACTAGCTCTCTTAACTTCTGACTTTATATCTTGATAAGATGCGGGTTTTACCAGTCTACAAGTTAAATCTACCACAGATACATCAAGAGTAGGTACCCTAAAAGACATGCCAGTCAATTTACCTTTGAGTTCTGGTATAACTTCACCGACAGCTTTTGCCGCACCAGTTGATGATGGTATAATATTGCCACTTGCAGCCCTGCCACCGCGCCAGTCTTTTTTTGACGCTCCATCTACTGTCATTTGTGTCGCCGTTGTCGCATGAACAGTAGTCATTAGACCTTCCGCTATGCCAAATTTGTCATGAACAACCTTAGCCAAAGGTGCTAGACAATTGGTAGTGCAGCTTGCGTTGCTAATGACTGTCATATCCTTTGTGTATTTTGCGTGATTCACACCCATTACAAACATAGGTGCTGCCTTTGGGTCTTTGCTAGGAGCCGTAATAATCACCTTTTTTGCTCCACCTTTAATGTGTCTAAAAGCACCATCAAAATCAGTAAAAACACCTGTACTTTCTGCAATATACTCTGCTCCACAAGATTTCCAATCAATTTTTTCTGGTTCTTTTTCTGCAAAAAACTTTATAGATTTGCCCCCTACTACCAAATTATCACCTTTCACAACAATATCACTTTGAAGTTGTCCGTGAATTGTATCATAATTAAGCAAATATTTTGCATACTCCAAATCTATAAAAGGGTCATTAACTCCTACAACTTCCACATCTTTGCGTAAAAGTGCATTGCGCAAAACTAGTCTACCTATACGACCAAAGCCGTTTATACCAATTTTTGTTGCCATTGTCTTTTTGTACTCCTTAATAATAATTTTGTATATAATAAACCTTTTAAAAAATTTTGTCAAGTGAATTTTTATTTTTTTATCAATGCTAAAAATCATTGACATCTTCAATAAAAATCCACAAACAAAAAGATATCACAAAGATATCACCAGGTCAAGGAGTAACTCTTATGGTAAAATTAGAAATGGAAATTGGTTCTATAAGAGAGCGAATGCAGGAATAATAGCAGATGCTTTAAATTTACTTTTGCAATGTGACGACACAGGAATAATTGGAATGCCATATTGTTCGTGGTGAAATTGATTGGGAAAGTATACCCAAAGTGACTTGAAATGTGGCGAGATGAATGTTAGAATAATGAACAACACTATTAGTAGCATAGTTTTATTTTTATATATAGACAATAAGTCAAAACAACAACAAAAAAGGAACAAAAAATTTGCCAAAATGATTTACAGTTTTGGAAAATTATGTTACACTATACTTAACAAGAGCGTTTATGGTTTTAGATAGTATAATATGGTAAGCAGTTTTTGACACACTAGTGTGTCTCTCTTGCTAGAAGTAAGAGAGTAGAGCAATACTTGATAGCTCAATATTTTATATACTTAGAAACATGGTTTTCTCTTTTTTAGTACACAATTTTACACATAAGATAAAGTTGCTATTTCTAGTAAAAGGTTTTTCTATAAGTTAGGTTTTTACAATATCAAGTAGAGTGATATTGATTAACAAAAATATACGGACCTTGTCCGTCAAGTAAAACAAAGTGCCCACTGGTTACAGTCATATAGGAGAACAGTCTATGACAGATATAAACACATTAAGACAAGAGTTGAATGCATCAAAAGCAAAACGACATTCAATTCGCACAAAGCTAACAATCTTTGTCTTAGCTTTGATACTGCCAATCAGTGCAGTGATGGCAGTTGTGCTGGGTATGAAATATAGTCCAGTTTCAACAGTGCCACCGATAACGCAAGATATATCCAAACAAGTTAGTACAGATTTTTTTGGAAACATATCACAGTTAATGCAAGATGAAATAGCAATGGCAAAAACTAAAAGATCTGCTAGCGAAAATGAATTAAATCGTGCAGTTGAATTGCAATCTTATGTTGAAAGTTTTTCAGAAAGCATTACTACAGAACAAGGTAACATAGCTGATATTTTTGCTCAATTAACCGAAGAAGAAGTTGAATTATTTACTGCCATTTGGCAAGATGAAGTTGCACAATCTAGTATTGAGAATGAAAAGGATGCAGCGTCAAGATGGTTTTTTGGTGGTGAGTTTAAGTTTAAATTGTATGCACATCTATCTTTGGGTTGGTTTGTAGAAGGGTTATCATCATCTTTAATTACATTAGGCTTGGTCGCTCTCGTTGTTAAAATAACTGGTATGAGTGCAGCACAAGCTGGTGTTGTTGGATTGGTTATTGGGGCTTTAGTGAGTGCAACAATTGGTGCTTTGTTAATTGATTCTATAAATCGCTTAATGGGTAGAAATGGTCAAGCAGGATTCACTCATGTTTTTATAGAACATAAACAATGGTGGGCATGGAATTGGAATGTCGATATCAACATCTTTGATATTGTTTGGGAATTGATAAATTTTGGTGGTGGCAGATTTATTGGTGGAAGTTATTCTTCTAGACCAGCTGGAACAAATCCATTTAGATGGGCTTGGTAGTTAAAACTGAAAATTGTATAAAGAAAAACCTAGCAACAAAATTAAATTTTGTTGCTAGGTTTTGTGGAGTGTAAAATGATTTATAAATTAAATAAAAAATTGTATGTTTTTGCAAGTTTAATATCATTAAGTATAGTTACACTTTCAATGATGTTAAAACTATTATTACGAGTGGAATATTTACACATTAGTGGAGAATTATATTTTTTGTTATTCTATCTATTTTTATATCCTTTTATGTATTTGTTTTGTAGGCGAATGATGCAAAGTCACAAGTATGCAAAAATAAATGCATTATGGTTTGTGCCAATTATAAACATTGTATATGCTCTTATTTTTGGTTTAGCTATATCAAGCAATTTTTGGTCAGCAAATTTTAGTATGTTGTTGGTTGGGGTTGGCAACAGTATAGCATTTGCAATTTATTATATTAGACAAAGATATAGAAAAAGAAAATTTAACAATCAACTAGAATTCGAATTCCAACGAAGTAAAGTTGTAAAAATAAAACCATTTATTATGATTGGAACGATTTCATTTTTATCTATTGTAACTGTAATAATAAATATGGTTGTAAAGTCAAATTTTGGACTTGAATTTACGCCCTATATTTTGTCCGATATAATATTTCTTATTGGTATAGTTGGTGTATATTGTGCAGTTTTAGTATTATATTATTTTAAATATGACGCTAGCATAAAATCATTAGCATTAGGTGCAATAATTTCTTTCTCCTATTCTAACATCATTTTTGCAGTATTTGCTCCAATGCTATCCTTGCATGAGCAATTAGATATCGTCAGTATTGAAATATGGCATTTGTATGCGGTTAATATAGCATTGATTATTGTTAATGTCATATCGATAACAATATATCACCTTTGGAATTATCACAGTAAAAAAGGATTATCAAAAGCAGATGAAATATATTAGAGTCGCTCTACTATGTATACTTTTAATTTTATTTACTATATTTTGTTTGAGTAAGATGTTTTTCCCCGCCTATTTGTTTCAACGGTTTTTTGTTCCTGTAATGGTATTTACTGTCATTATGATGATAATAAGAGTATTTACAGGATACGAAGATAAAACCAGTTATGGTGGTAAATCTTTTTTTGAGTATTTACTACTTAAAAAAGAAAATGTTTATTTAGTGTGGTGGATAATAACTAGTCTTGCTATGTTGTTTATTTCATTTATTATGGCATACTTATTCTTTAAAGATTTTATAGATTATTTAATTGAAGAGAATTATTATCATATAGATCTTTTTTGGGCAATCATCTCCCTTATCGTATTGATAATGTTTTCAATTGGTTATTATATTTATCAAAAGAATCAACTTCGTAACCAACAAAACTAAATTTTAAAGATATAAAAAATTGCAACAACACTAAAAAAATGTTGCAATTTTTTGTCGCAACTTGTCCATTTTTACTTTACTTTTTGATGAGTTTATGGTATATACTGATACAAGAAATTCGTTTAATCTTTACAGAGTCAATATCATGACCATTGCGACATTTAATTTAATTATACTATTTCTTCAATAATTTTAGTTGCAATATCTTCTACCGATAAATTATCTGTCTGCACACAAATATCTGCATATTTTTTATAAATTGTAAACCGGTCACTTTGCATTTTAGCTATTGTTTCCATTTTCTCAAAAGCAATCAACGGCCGTGTAACATCATTTATTAACCGTTTATAAATAGTTTGAACGCTTGCTTGCAACCAAACTTTACACCAACTTTGTAACAAAATCATATTTTCATTTAAAAGTGGTAACCCCCCACCTGCTGACAAGACTATATCTGTCCTATGGTAATTTTGTAAAACCGCACTGTGTTCTAACTCTCTAAAATATGCTTCCCCAAAATCGGCAAAAATTTGAGTAATGCAAAGTTTTTTTACACTCTCAACATGCTCATCCGTATCTAAAAAATCAAAATCTAATTTTTTAGCTAAAACTTTGCCTACACTAGTTTTAAGGGTACCCGGCATTCCTATCAAGACAATTTTTTTCACAAAGCAGCATCCATTGCAAGTAAATAGCTTTTTAAACCAAAACCACAAATAACCCCATCACATACAGGAGCTATGATTGAATGATGTCTAAATTCCTCTCTCGCGTAAACATTTGTCATATGAACCTCTACTTTTTTGCCTTTAAAACTCTCCAATGCATCTCTAATGGCAACACTGTAATGACTGTAACCAGCAGCATTAATGACTATTGCATCACCGTCATATCTGCCAATTGCTTGCACTATCTCTCCTTCTATATCTGTGACAAAAAACTCTACTTCTATGTTTTTGGATTTAGCATGGTCAATGATACAATCTCTAAGTTGTTCATAGCTAGCATTGTATTGATTGCCACGCTTTGACAACCTTTGCATATTTGGTCCATTTATAATCAAAACTCTCATAACATTTCACGATTAATTTTTTTTAACTCATCTAAAAAATTTGGGTAACTCACCGCTATACAAGCGTTGTCTCGCACATCAATACCCCCTAATACTGCACTTGCAATTTCCATAGTCATGGCAATGCGATGGTCCTGTCTTGCACACAGTGAAACATTGCCTATAAGTTGACTATGATGAATCGTCATGCCATCTGCATCTTCTTTAATATCTGCATTGATAGCTTTTAGATTTTGAACAATATTGGATATTCGGTCACTTTCCTTGACCCTAAGTTCCTCAGCACCCGTGATGGAACTTTTACCTTCACAAAAACATGCAAGCAAGGATAAGATAGGCAACTCGTCTATCAAAGTGGGTATCATCTCACTGTCAATTTCAAAAGGTTTCAAATGTGGTTTGTAGCGTACCGTAATGTCACCAAAAATTTCACAATCCATTCTAACATTGTCAACAGTAAAGTCTACACCAATTTTTTTAAATACATTTAATATCCCTATTCTTGTAGGATTTAAACCTACATTTTGCACTGTAATTTGACAATTTGGTTTTATACAAGCAAGCACAAGCCAATAAGACGCACTGGATATATCCCCTACAATTCTTATATCCGTAGATTTTAGCACGCTAGGTTGTAGCATAATTTTGCGGTCTTTCTGTTTGATGTCTGCACACATTGCTTGCAGTAATAGCTCTGTATGGTTTCTTGTAGTGCCGCCTTTCTCTACAATGCAAGTTTTGCCGCCAGCATTGAGTCCTGACAATAAGAGTG
>JAITUS010000028.1 GCA_031286185.1 Rickettsiales bacterium | reverse complement strand
TATGACAAACACCAAATTAGAGAGAAGCCGGATATGGTGAAAGTCACAAGTCCGGGTTTGAAGTCGAGTGGGGAAAGGCGACTTTCCTCACTTAGACAACAATTAGCCACCGACCGGGGTTTCTTTTGCCTTTTTTCCCACTTGGTAAATTTCTTAAGCATAAAGGTTATACCAACTTTCGTTATCGGGAAGTCAAACAAGATACATAACAAATTTGCTAAACCTGTAATCGTAGAGAAACTTTTTAATTTGTCCTATTACCATTGGTATTAGTTTAGGTTATGCAGAAAGTCCAATGAGGTTTTCCAACATATGCCGCAATTCATTGTGCTGCCATACACCGGGATAGGGTAAAATAAAGACTAGCATAACGAGTTTAGATTGTGCTAGAAGTTATATGCGGGAGTGATGAGACTTGAACTCACGACCTCATGCGTGACAGGCATGCGCTCTAACCAACTGAGCTACACCCCCATTTCCTTTTAGCGTTTCTGGCTTTAAAGTTAATAAACATGTTGTCTTTTGTCAACGTTTTTTGTTTGCACTTTGTTGCCTTTTATATTACTATATAAATAATTTAATTTCACACATGGCTTATACAAGTAGTCCTATTAGGGTTATGCCATGGAGGATAAACTATTTGGAGGAATGAATATGGTAAACTTACCCGAGGTCACTATACGTGATTTAGCTGGATCTGGCGTACATTTTGGTCATAAAATTAGTCGCTGGAATGCGAAAATGGCTCCATACATATATGGGGTGCATCAAGAAAATCGTATACATATAATTGATTTGCGAAAGACGTTGCCATTACTACAGGTGGCAATGAAGGCCTTATATGAAGTTGCATCTCAAGGTGGTCGCATCTTATTTGTTGGTACAAAATTTCAAGCTTTGGATATTATTGCAAGTGAAGCAGTTCGTTGTGGTCAATATTATGTAAATTATCGATGGCTTGGCGGTATGCTTACTAACTGGGGAACTGTCTCTTCTTCAATAAAAACACTAATTCAATATGAAAAAATACTAAATGATGAAAATAGCGTTTTAACGAAGAAAGAATTAGGGAATATTGAAAAGAAAAGGCAAAAGCTTGATAAGGCACTAGGTGGCATTAAAGAGATGGGAGCAGTTCCAGATATTTTGTTCATCATTGATACTAATAAAGAGCACATTGCAGTTAAAGAGGCGAAAAAATTGGGAATTCCAATAGTTGCAGTACTTGATACTAACTCTGATCCAGATGATATTACTTATCCTATACCAGGGAATGATGACTCAAGAAAATCAATAGAACTCTATTGTAGGTTAGCTGCAGACTTTATATTGACTGGAATAGAATCTAGCTTAGCAAGATCTGGAGTTAAGGTTGGTGATATAAAGGGTCATGAGTTTATTCAAGAAAAAGGAGATAATATTGTACAGACTAAAAAGGGGCACGGTAAAATTTATAAAGAAGATGAATAAGGAGGTGGTAACGAATGAAGATGAATCCAGATAGCATAAAGGAACTACGTAATAGAACAGGGCTTGGTTTAAGTGATTGTAAGAAAGCATTAGAGGAGTGTAATGGTGATATCAGACAAGCCATTGATAAGTTACGTACGATAGGACTTGCTAAGGCTGACAAAAAGTTTGATAGAGTAACTTCAGATGGGCTAATTGCTATGCATTTGGCTGAAAATCGTGGCGTATTGATTGAACTCAATTGTGAAACTGATTTTGTTGCAAGAAATGAGAAATTTATAGAGCTAATCTCAAATTTAGCATCAATTGCTTATCAAGAACGCTGTACTAGAGTTGATGAGTTAAAAAATGCCAAATATAAAGGCGTTGGTACGGTGCAGGAGGCTATCATAAATGGTACATCTGTCCTTGGTGAAAAGTTAGAGCTGAGCAATCTTTGTTACCTGGAAGCTCAGAACGGGATTGTTGCTGGTTATGTACATGGTGATGTGTGTGGCTTAGGTAAAACTGGTGCTTTAGTAGCATTGCAATCATCCGGTGATAAGTCAAAGTTGCAAGAAGTTGGGAGACAAATAGCGATGCACGTAGTCGCTATGAAGCCAGAGACTCTCTCTATAGACGACTTAGATCAAGCAAAGTTGAACAATGAACGTTCTATAATTGAAGAACAGGTGAAAAGCTTAAATAAACCTGAAGAAGTGACAAAGAAAATAGTAGATGGTCGAATGGCTAAATATTATGAAGAAGTTGTTTTATTAGAACAGAAGTTTATAAGGGATGATAAAATGAAAATTTCTGATTTTATCAAAGTAAGCGAGTCGAGTGTAAACTCTACTGTTAAATTGTCTGATTATAAGTTACTTATTTTAGGTAGCAGAGATTAAGTAGTTGAAAATGACTGCCTCAACAGATGAAATAAAATACTACAGGGTGTTATTTAAAATCTCTGGTGAGGCTTTGATGGGGTCACGGTCTTATGGTCATGATATGGGGGTTATAGATCAATTGTGCAAAGATGTAGCTGATGTTCACAAGCTTGGAGTTCAGATATGTATTGTTGTTGGTGGTGGTAATATCTTTCGTGGCGCATCTGCGTCTTTAAGCGGTCGTGAAAGAGCAAGCAGTGATTATATTGGAATGCTTGCAACTATAATTAATGCTTTGATTTTACAAAACTTTTTAGAGAAAAATTTAGTAGACTCTAGAGTACTATCAGCAATACCCATGGCCACTATATGCGAACCTTATATCAGGAGAAAAGCTATTCGTCATTTAGAAAAAGGTAGAGTAGTAATCTTTGCGGCAGGTACAGGTAATCCATTTTTTACTACAGACACAGCTGCAGCTTTACGTGCTGTTGAAACGAATTGTGATGTTATTTTGAAAGGTAC
>JAITUS010000020.1 GCA_031286185.1 Rickettsiales bacterium | reverse complement strand
CTTGGTTAAAAAAATGCAGACGATTGTGGAAAAATTGTGAGCGGAAACTCAACACTAGCTTACAGATGATTGTTCTCTCCTTCATTTCTCTCCTATTACGAAGATTTTAAACAGGTTCTAACGGATTAGTATCAGCTTGGTATCGAATAATATTAAAAACACAAACAACATAACCACTTCCAGCAACCAAGAACAACAACCGTGAGGTATAAGAAGTTTCTTTTTCTTCAGTAGCATTATTCTAGATTTTCACCAAAATAAGCTGCTTTGTCTTTTTTTTCTTTATACTCTTCTGCTTCATCCAGAGGTTGTTTTTTAGCTGTGATGTTTGGCCACTTTTGCGAGTATTCTACATTTATGTTGTAAAATGATTTGAAGGTTTTTTGTTCGCCGCTCAGTAACTCTTCATCTAGTTCTAAAATGTCCTTTACAGAATCGTCAGTTACAATTGCATCTACTGGACATTCAGGTATACACACTCCGCAATCAATACATTCATCTGGATTAATTACAAGCATGTTTTTACCTTCATAGAAGCAGTCAACGGGACACACTTCTACGCAGTCCGTATATTTACATTTTATGCATTTATCTGTAACAAAATGAGTCATAAAGTGATGTATATTTATACATCTTGGGTACACTGAACCAATAAGAAATTCAAGTCTTTTGGTTATTAATGTATATTATAGTTTAAATGCTAATAAGTATTGGGTATTTTTTAAGTAATTGGAAGAAAATCCCTTTATGCAGATAAATAAATTGAGCAATGAAGAATTAGAGATATGGTTGAGCCTAGCTAGAGCTTTAGGACCAACAAAGTTTTTTAGTGTGATAAGAGCGTGTAGGTCACTGGATGAAGTGTTAAAATATCTCGATGGGCTCACTAAAAATAAAAGGTATATAGCATTCAAGATGCACGAAAAGAGATCAATAATGCAAGGGAAATTGGAGCCAAAATCATACCTGAATGTGATCCAGATTACCCTGACATTTTAAGAAATATACCGGGTTGTCCTTCCGTAATAACTGCACTTGGTGATGTGTCGTTATTAAGTCGTGAGATAATTGCAATGATCGGCGGGCGTAACTCTTCAGTCAGTGGAAGAAATTTTGCCAGTAAGTTGGCACTTGATTTAAGCGAAGCAGGGTTCATTGTCGTTTCTGGGCTTGCAAGAGGAATCGACACTGCAGCGAACAGCGTAATATACAAAAATCATCCTACCATTGCTGTTACAGCAAGTGGAATTGATGTAGTGTACCCAAGAAAAAATTCTGATCTATACAAGAAAATCACTGAAGATGGTGGATTAGTAATTACTGAGCTTCCATTTTCGACTAAACCAAAGCCTCAGTATTTTCCTCAAAGGAATTGAATTATATCTGGTTTATCGCTAGATGTGACAGTGACTGAAGCATCAAAAAGTTCCGGTTCTTTAATAACAGCAAATTTTGCTTTGGATCAAGGAAGAGAGGTATTTGCAGTTTCTGGTTTCCCTTTGGATTCGCGCTGTAGTGGTAGCAATTATTTAATTAAGAACGGTGCTAAACTTATTGAATCTGCTGACGATATAGTAGAGAGTATTAGGTTTAGTTTACCTCCTCGGCAAAAGAGCCTATTTGATGTTGAGCACGTTAACCAGGAAAATGTAAAACAGGAAAAATTGCAACAAGCAAAGTCCGCTATAGTGAGTCATATCAACTCTGTACCCATTGATATAGATGAGCTTATCTTAACAAGTAGGTTGTCCACAAACCTGGCTTTAATGGCTCTTTTAGAACTAGAGCTGGAAAGTAAAATAGAGCGATCACCAGGGAATAAGGTGTCAATAATTTTTTAAGTTGTTTTTATTATAGTGAAATTTTGAACAACTCCAAAGTTGTTTAATATCAACAATTGATTACCGTGACTAAGACAGAAAATATAGTAAGATTTGTGAGTCTTATAAATAAAAGTAGTTTGTGTGAAGCTAGTTATAAGTATTATTACCTCCTTATAGACAATGCAACTAGTAATAGCGAGCATTCTTGGTCTAGTTTTTATGATGATAGACATTTCTTAAAAGCAGTTGAAACCATTTTACGCTCTTCCATAAAAGACGATTCGAAGTATGTTAGCATTAGCAGTCTGGTATTGTGTTTGAAAAATAAAGATGTAGCTAGTGATCCGCAGAATAAATTAAATATTGTGTTGTATGCAATGTTAGTTAATTATGGAGTTATTCGTGCGTATCCTGCAAGGGAAATACCTCATGTGCCATGTATCAAAAGGCCAAATGATAAGAGAAGTTATGTGTCTTATTACTTATTGGATGATCAAGTAATTAGGGAAGATATATTATGGTTGAAACACAAAGATCTGAGAAAGTTTAAAGAGCTTTGTGGCGAAATTAACAAAATGCAAGACAAAGAAACTAAGGAAACATTTGAGAATTATTTGAATCAAATAAATTCTGAAGAGAAACGAAATGCACGAAAGTATACTGCTGTCGCATTGATCACTATCTGTATTGTTACAGGAATCATTGCTATTGTAGAAAAAAGTGCAGTTGTTAGCGTTATTTCAGCTGTAGCAGGTATTATGCTTAGTGGATACCTGTTGTGTAGTAGTAAGCTAGAATGTGTAAGCGTTACGCATACAAGCAAAGAATGTGCAACCCACAATTCAAATTTTTTTGTTGACCTATGATTTTTTTAGCAACAAGCCAGCCACTACAAAACTTCACTTTCTTCTATGCAGTGAGCCAAGTCAAGAAAGGTGAATCTGTCTCTTGTTGCAAATGTAAGGTTGACCACTTTGCAATATTGCTCTTTGTTCCAACTTAGATGCTCTGGTAAGTGTGGAATTGACAAATCTTCAAATATTTTCTGTAGGTGCTTTGCAGGTAGTAAATTTTGCTTAATTAAGCTGGAAATGTTATTCCATTCCTTATGAATGATCCCTCCAATTTTTTGCTGCAGAATTTTTTTCTGCTCTAAAATTTTTGTAAATTCGGTATTACCAAAGCACTCAGTCACACGCTTTACATCTAAAGTGGTTGGTTTAATGGTAGGATTTTGTATTGATAATATCTTTCCCTGCAAATTAGCCATGGTGAGCGTTGTAACAGCAATTTTTTCGCCATGTAGTGAAGAATGATCTTTTGTTACCATTTCCATTGCATGAGCTATCATATGCTCTCCTTGGCTTGCAGAATTGCTGCCTTCTGATATTACCATTCCAAGTCCTGAGATTAGTAAGGCTTCCATAAGTAATAAGATCACTTTTTTGCTTCTTTTTGCAAACGCTAGGTGCTCTCTGAGCAAAATTTCCTCCAGATCGCGAACAAGTGTGAAAGGTAATTCGTTATATTCTGTGCCAAGTAACAGATGAGATAATAGCCAATCGGCCTCTACTGTTGAACGACAGATAAAATCCGCAAATCCGCTTAATGTAAGGCGCAGTGGTGCGTCGGCGATTATATCGATATCGATGTATACTGCCTTGGGAAGATGTGCTGCGAACGATTTTTTATGCCCACCTACTAATATTGAAGCGTTTGCAGAGGTATAGCCGTTCATAGAAGCTGCTGTTGGGAACGATATGTAATCTTTTTTCTCGAGGTAGCTTGCATACTTACAAATATCATTAACGGTGCCACTACCAAGTACAACTATTAAGTCGCTATCTTTTGCCTTGTTTCTAACTAGATTGACGGTTTCGAGAAAGGCAGTAGAATTGCCGGGAATAATTAAATTGGGGATTTTACTAGAAACATTTTTATTCAAAAGCTCTGCCGTATTCTCGTCTGCAACTAAGAAAATATCATTTCCGTGTTGTGTGCATATTTCATAGATATTGTCAGCGAGGTGATGATCTACTATTACTTCCCTTATAAGAGTTTGTTTGGCTTGGTGTAATATTTGTTTTAAATAGTGCATAAGATGTCTACAATATAGTAATATCAGTATTTCAAGATTGATATGAAGATTGACCCTGTAGAACTAACTAAGAAATTGATTTCTCTTAAGAGTATAACACCAAGGGATGGTGGAGCAATAGAGCATATAGCAACAATTCTCAAGAAAAGTGGTTTTGACTGTAGGATTTTAGAGTTTGGTGATAGTGAAACTAGAGTTAAAAATCTTTATGCGAAATATATAAATGGGGCACCGAACTTATGTTTTGCTGGCCACGTTGATGTTGTACCACCAGGTCAATTGAAGGATTGGCAGTCTGATCCGTTTAAGCCAGAAGTTAGGGACGGAATGTTGTATGGAAGAGGAGCAGCTGACATGAAAAGCGGAGTAGCCGCATTTACTACTGCCATGGTAAATTTAATTGAGGAAAAGTTTCAATTCAATGGTTCAATAAGTGCATTGATTACCAGTGCTGAAGAGAGCACGGAAGAATATGGAACAAAGGCAGTTTTAGAATGGATGGAAAATAAGCACAAGAAGATAGATTATTGCATAGTTGCTGAGCCAACCAGTAGTGAGAAACTAGGTGATACTATAAAAATAGGCAGAAGAGGATCCACAACATTCAAATTGACTTGCTATGGAAGACAAGGGCACGTTGCCTACCCGGACTTGGCGGATAATCCAATATATAAGATGATGTCGATACTAGATAAGGTGAAAAATACTACTTTTGATCATGGTAATAGATATTTTCAGCCTTCAAACTGTGAGATTACTACTATTGACGTTGAGAACAATACTGACAATCTAATACCTGGTTCAGTAACTGCAAGTTTCAACATTCGATACAACAATATGCAAACACCTGGCGGTTTATATAAGTTGATCGATGAAATATGCTCCAGT
>JAITUS010000019.1 GCA_031286185.1 Rickettsiales bacterium | reverse complement strand
CTTGGTTAAAAAAATGCAGACGATTGTGGAAAAATTGTGAGCGGAAACTCAACACTAGCTTACAGATGATTGTTCTCTCCTTCATTTCTCTCCTATTACGAAGATTTTAAACAGGTTCTTGGGTAAGCTCGATGACAAAGTTGTTCAAACTTCGAAACTTCCTGCAGCAGTAAAGACAGAAGTACAGAAGGCAGATGTTGTGAGTGCAATGACATCCACTTTGGACAATGCTAAAGTTACTGCTATTCTAGACAAACTCACAGATAAAGTCGTTAAAACTTCACAGCTTGAAACACCAGCTGTAGCAGGAAAAATACTTGGTGCAAAAGATGGCAAAAAATCGATTTTAGTGGAGAAATTAGGAGGATTTCTTCCTGGAACTGATGAAGTGTATGAAGGTAAAGGAGCAAAGGCCTTCCTAGAAAGTAAAAGCCTGGGGTCATCAGGGCCAGGTCCATCAGCTGAAGATTTAGTTACTGCAGCTATTGGAAGGGACCCGAATTTTATAAGTAATGTTACAAGTATGGCTGTTGCAGACAATCTAGTTTTCCAAGGCGCTGTAAGAGGCGTAATGTCAAAACCGTCCTTTGAAATTCCAAGTAATTCAAATGAGCCACTTTCTTGGGATTGGCAAATTGAAGGGTGACACTCCACATATCATTCCGCGCACCTTTCTTGTAGGTGCACTTTTCTTGTCATTCCAGCGCGTGACGCTGGAATCCAGGCCTTTTTAGATTGGATCCTACGGTCAAACCATAGGATCACTGAAGTAGACCCTCGTTAATTAGATCCCAGCGTCACGCGCTGGGATGACACCCTTCTACCCAGTTCATGAATTGCAACATTTATGTAACCTAAATTTCCTTAGCCATCAATATTTAAGAAATTTACTAAGCAGAAAAAAAGGCAAAAGAAACCCTGGATAGCGAGTTTTGACTCTATAATACTTTAAATTGGCGCTATAATAATTTGCTGACGCTTAGTTTAAGCGCGATTTGGCTGAATGTAGAAAAAATTAAAAAGACATGCAGCCGCTATAATTTGATACAATTCGCCAAAAAATACCCTGAGTTTTTTACTGAATTTTGTCATTGAGCCTGCAGATCAAAAACAAGCTTTGAGTCAGAAATACCCTTATCGTTATAATAACAAGACTGGCGAAGGTTGTCAAGTAGTTTTTTTGTTTCATTTAAATTGCTTGCAACCTCCTTATACACTCATCCTTACCAAGGATTACCATTATATCGATAATTCCAGGTGCATCCATTATCCCAGTTATTGGAGCCCGTAATGAGTGGTAAACATCGCTTATTTTCACATTATGCAATTTTGAAAATTCCTTGATTTGAGAGGACAAAAAGCTCTTATTCCAGGTTTCATCACCGATATTTGAGAGAAATGACGCAAGTAACTTGATTATATCGAGGTTAGATTTGACAATTCGCTCAGCCTCTTCGCTTAAATCAAGTGGCGGATCTTTGATATAAAACTGCGCTAAATCGAGCAGTTCGGTCAGGTAGTTTGCTCTTTTTTTTAGTTCCGTTAGTCCCTGCAGTAAATAGTTCTTTTTCTTCTCAGCTGGAGTATTTTCTCCAAGCATCAGAGGCAGAATATCTTCATTGCTCATGTTGTTGATATAATGGTTATTTAAATGCTCCAATTTTTTAAAATCAAGCCATGCAGGCGAACGACCAATGTTCTCTAAGTTAAACCACTCCATCGCTTGCTCATCGCTAATGATCTCATCATTGCCATGACTCCAGCCAAGTCTGAGCAGGTAGTTACGCATCGCCTGAGGCAATATTCCCATTTTTTCGTAGTCGCAAACACTTGTAGCACCGTGCCTTTTGGACAGCTTATTCCCATCCTCTCCATGGATAAGCGGTACATGCGCAAAACGTGGAATATCAAAATCAAGGGCCTGATATATTAGTAATTGCTTAAAAGTATTGGTGAGATGGTCAGAACCACGTATTATATCAGTTATTCCGGCATCATGATCGTCAACCACCACAGCGAAAATATATGTTGGAGTGTTGTCAGAGCGTAAGATCACTATATCATCAAGCTGCTCGCTATTTACTTTAATTTGGCCATATATTTTATCATCAACAACAATATCTTGCGAGTTTGGTACTCTAAAGCGGACAACGGGCTTTACGCCTGGTGTCGCATTAGTACACTTATGCTTGTATATCTTTCCTTCTTCTCTCGCTTTTATTTTCTTCTCTGCAACTTTATCCTCAGGGCAATAACAGTGATATGCTCTGCCTTTCTCAACAAGAAGATTTGCAACTTCAATGTGTCGCTCTATTCTTTTTGATTGGTATATTATTTCTCCATTATAGCTTACACCAAGCCATTTTAGCCCATCTATTATCGCATCGATTGCTTCCTGTGTTGAACGTTTTCTGTCGGTGTCTTCAATCCTCAGCAAAAATTTTCCGCGATGATGCTTTGCATAGAGCCAATTAAATAAGGCAGTACGAGCCCCGCCAATATGCAAGAACCCCGTTGGCGATGGAGCAAATCTAGTGACTACACCTGACATATTCGTTTGTTACAGTAATGTAAACGATGATAGCTAAAATTTATGCTTGCAACAATGCGGAATTACTGTAAACTACTTGTTCTTTGAAGATAAAGCTGTATTTATTTTTCATAGATTGTGTTATATAGTTTAATGTTGGTTAGATATAGCGGGGTATGTTATGGCTGAAGATATAGTAAAATTGCTCTCAAATAATGAAAATAATATCAATTGGTGTTACACTGGTCCATTTGATAAAACAAAACAAATAGTGCGGATGGATAATCTCTTGCATTTAGCTGCAAGAACAGGAAACGTTGAAAAATTTTTGTTCATTTTCAAGAAAAGTGTTGAACATGATGTCCGTTTGTTAGAACACGATGAGGAAATTCATGAAAATCCATTTCATATAGCAGCAAGGATGAGGATACTACCGAAAGTAGTAGAAGGAATATTTGAGTATTTGAATTCGGAAAAAGTAACAAAAGAAAAATCAGAAAGTGTCAAAAGTTACGTCAGAAATGCGTTAGGTAACAGATGTGCGTTAAATATCCACAAAATGACCCCTCTTGATATGGTCAGTAAGGAAGTTAAGAAAGAAGTAAGAGAAATTGCAGGTATAAAAGAAAGTCTTATATGTAATAGAAAATTTCGCTTATGTCTACATATAGTAGGAGCTATAGCTTGTATTGCTGCTTTGTGTCTTTCTCTATATTTTCTGTATCTGTGTTCTCAAAATCTTGCGTTGGCTTCAATGGCCACAATAGCTTCTGGTGGATTTGGATATCTGTCAGGCAAGGTGTGTGGTGAAATATACGACTTGAATGACGTAAACACTCTGATGGAAAGTATCAATGCTAAGGACACTGCAAAAATAGCAGTACATGTGTCTAATACATGAAGAGATAAAATCACTTGCAGGCAACGATATAGAAATGTACTTTCTTAAGAGTGATTCTTAAGAAAGTATACTTATACAATGACAGAAAAGAAGTACAGTAAGATTTTAATAGCAAACAGAGGAGAAATTGTCTGCAGGATTATCAGAACTGCTCGCAGAATGGGCGTATCTTGCGTGTGCGTGTATTCGGATGCAGATATAAATTCTGTATATGTAAGACAAGCGGATGAGTCAAGGCACATTGGCCCTTCGCCTGCTTATCTCAGTTATTTAAACATTGAAAAAATATGCGAAGTAGCAGTTGAAACAGGTGCTCAGGCAGTTCATCCTGGCTATGGGTTTTTAGCAGAAAATCCAGATTTTCCACGTGCTCTGCAAAAATACGATATAGATTTCATCGGCCCAAGTGCAGAAACAATAGAGGTTACAGCAAATAAAATAACAGCAAAGGAATCCGCAAGAAAAGCTGGAGTGAATGTAGTGCCAGGATACATGGGCAAGATCAACGATGCCACTCATGCAGCCAGTGTTGCTGAAGAGATTGGGTTTCCCGTTATGCTGAAAGCTGCATCAGGAGGTGGTGGTAAAGGCATGAAAATTGTGAACTCCGAAAAGGAAATTGAACTAGCATTTACATCAGCAACAAACGAAGCGGAGAAGAGTTTTAAGGATGGCAGTATCTTTATAGAAAAATATATAGAGTTACTAAGACACATCGAAATACAAATCATAGCAGATAAATACGGCAATGTAGTGTGTCTTGGAGAGAGGGAATGTTCAGTACAAAGGAACAATCAGAAGATAATAGAAGAAACGCCAAGTCCGTTTATCAGTAAGAAGGTAAGACAAGAAATGTATGTCCAATGTGTTTCTTTGGCAAAGCAAGTTGGCTATTTTTCAGCAGGTACTGTTGAGTTTGTTGTAGATAAGGACCAAAACTTTTACTTTCTTGAGGTAAATACGAGATTACAAGTTGAGCATCCAGTGACAGAATTTGTAACTGGAATAGACATAGTAGAAGAAATGATTAGAACCTCCCGTGGAGAAAAATTAAGGTTCAGTCAGAATAATATTAAACTTACCGGTTCTGCAATAGAAAGTAGAATCTGTGCTGAAGATCCATCAAAGAAATTTTTCCCTTCCAGCGGAAGAATAAAATATTACGACAAACCGAATGAAAGCAATTATGTCAGAATAGATGATGGAGTTGCTGCGGGTTCGGAAATCAGCATGTTTTATGATTCGATGATTGCAAAAGTAGTAACATATGGGAAAGATAGAATAGAAGCGATAAGCAGAATGCAAAAAGCTTTGTCTGAATGTTATATAGGGGGAGTAACAAATAATATAGAATTTCTAGAATCCATCTTTCATCATCCAAATTTTGTTGCAGCAAAACTTCACACGAGATTCATTCCAGACCATTACCCAAGTGGGTTTTGCGGTGATTTTGTTACAGAAGAGTATATTAAAATATTTATTTTCGCTGCGTTATATGTTCATTTGGGAAACAAGGAGAGGTATTACAATAAATCGATAGATGAAGCGCTTGTAGTGAAAATAAATGACAACGAGTACTCCGTAAATGCGGAATATCAAGGTAATACATTAACAACAATATACAATCATAATGCATATTCTATAAGTGGTAAGTGGAAATCAAGTTACAGGTTGCTATGTATCACAATTAACGGTGATACCGATATAACACTTAAAATAGAGGAACAGAGCAGTAAGTATTTCGTAAGACATGCTGGGATGCAAGCTGAGTGCTATGTGTTTAAACCTCATGTAGCTAAATTAAGTGAGTTAATGCTAAATAATGAAGCAGAGGGAATTTCAGTAGATGCCGTAAAATCTCCAATATCTGGTTTATTAGTTAAATTACACGTAAATGTTGGAGATCAGATAGAGGTAGGGCAACCTTTATTTGTTGTAGAAGCGATGAAGATGGAAAATATCATATGCGCTGAATCAGAAATGGTAATAAAAAACATTCCTGTTCAGGAAGGGGAAAATGTGCAGATCGGCGATGTGGTATTAGCTTTGGATACAGCTCTTTCTTAAATAACATAAGAAATATAAACCTGATCCAAATAAGATGAATGAAAACACTTGGTGAGCTATAGCAATGGCTATTGGTATGTGCAGCAATAAAGTAATTACTCCTAAAATTACCTGTGTTAGGACAGAGAACAGCATAACATATACCGGTTTTACACCGGCATTTTTTATTGTGAGTATTGCTGTCAGAGCTAATATTAGCAATGCCAGTGCTCGGTGTATAAATTGCACTGTTGCTCTGTTCTCAAAGATATTTAGCCATGTAGGCTGTAAAAAGAATAAATCTTCCGGAATGATGTATCCGTTCATTAGTGGAAAGGTATTGTAAATTAGACCAGCATTTAATCCTGCGACAAATGCTCCGAAAGTTATTTGTATTACAATTAGAGCCAAGATTGTTCCTGTGTAATGTATAGTGTTGCCGCTAATCTTAAGTTTAGTCTGCTTTGGCCTGATTTGATAATCAAAAAATTGGTATGACAATAATGCAAAAATAGCCAATGCTAGCAGTAAGTGAAGTGCGAGCCTATAGTGACTAATATGAGGTTCAGCTATCAGACCACTTTTAACCATATACCAACCAGCGAGAGCTTGTAATGCTCCAAATAATAGTGCTATAGATAGCCTTATTACTGCCTTCTTAGTTATTCTTTTTCTAAGTATAAAATATACAAACGGTAAGATGAAAACTAAACCTGTTAGTCTTGCAACCAATCTATGTACATATTCTATTAAATATATAGTGCGAAACTCCTCCATACTCATCCCGTAATTAAGTGCTTTATATTCAGGTGTAGCCTCATATTTTGATTTTTCTTGTAGCCAGTCTTGCTCACTCAGTGGTAGTAATGCTCCAGCAATTGGTTTCCACTCTGTGATAGACAATCCTGCTTTTGAAAGTCTGGTAAACCCGCCAATTCCTACCATAAGGATTACCATGACAGAGCAGAGGAAGAGCCAAATAACTACGGATTTTGATTGCTTTTGTTCCATAAACCATGCTGAGTTTTGTTCCATCGCTGAGGATGAATGATAAATTCCCACAAGGCGAAAAAAGCTGCAACGCTGTGTAGCAGATTATAAACAGGGAAGAATATTGATACTACATAAAAGTAAAAGGGCATCTTTTGCTGCTTGATCGCTACTGCCAAGAGAATCAGGTTAGTAACGTATACCACTACAAAGTAGCACAAAAACAATTCATTTAAAACTTGAGTTAATATTAATGAAAGCAATAAAAATGGAGTAGTAAAAAATATAAAGGCTGCCGAGCCAACAAAAAGATTCAATAACAGAATTCCTTTGAGTCCATTATGTCTATAAAGTGATCTTATGTTCCTTAGATGAACAACATAAGTTTGCATATAGCCTTTAATCCAACGCGCTTTTTGTTTGATCCAGGCAAACACAGTAGTTGGTGACTCTTCCAATGTTTCTGAGTCAATAATCCTAGTTTTATATCCCATTTGTGAAAGTCTCAAACCTAGGTCAGCATCTTCAGTGACATTATAAGCATCCCAGAAAAGTACTTTCCTTAAAATTTCTACTGAAAAATGATTGCTGCTACCACCCAAAGGTATCGGCATATTCATTCTTTGGAATCCAGGCAATAAGTACTGAAACCAGCTCATGTATTCTAAAGAGAAGGATTTCGTCAGAAAATTGTAATAATTTAATCTTGCTTGCACACAGGCTAACTTATCGTCGCCCTTATTAAATTCAACCAATGCTTTTTTTAATTGCAGTGGATCTGGCTTGTCATCTGCATCATACATTATTGCATACTTTCCTTTGGCAAAGCTCATGGCATAATTGCATGACTTAGCCTTTGTTTAGGCAAAGAATGAGGCACTTTTATCACTTCAAAACATTGCGGTAAAATATGTTCCTCTATAGCTGCAAGCGTTCCCTGATCATCACTTTCCATCAGAAGCTTCACATCTAATTTTGATTTTGGGTAATCCAATTTTTCAATGCTTTTAGTCAATTGCTTTATCACTGCACCTCCTTTAAAGGCAGGCAATAAAATTGTATATATAGGGAAATCTTCTTCGTTTATCTTATCATAATCTATTTTTCGGTTGTAGGGTTCACATAAGCCAAAAACTGTAGTTATAAATTTGAACAAATAGCTAGAACATCCAGCTATAAATATCAACATCAAAGCAAAGTATGTATACTTCTCTGTTAGTGTTAAAATTGAAGTTATAATAAAAAAAGAAGCAAAAAATATTGAGCTTAGTTTAATATTCTTGGCTGAGAAATCAGGGCTTTTATGGTATAAATAGTTGCTTGCAAATTCTGAAATACCAAAGTGCGAGTTAAGAAAATCTAAAATCTGTTCACCATCTGCTTCTATTAGTACGCAACCATCACCGTGGTTAGCTTTGATCCAATGGTTGATACCTTGACTCGCATCTTCAACCATAAAAAAAGTAGTATTATTTAATTTTTGCCAAGGAACTATATTAAATTTGTAGAAAAAAAACTTTTCTCGCTCTTTATACAAACTGGAGTCAAGCTTGATTTTTTCTATATCATTAACTTGAAGTATAGGCAGCTGTTGCATTAAATCTAATGCAATTTTTTATTTAAATCACGTGAAAGTGAAGATATGACCTCGCTGCTGCGCTTATCATCCTTGTGTTCCTGCATTATTTTTTTTACAGCGTCAGCGGCTATACTTGCTGTATTAGCTTGTAAATCTCCAATGTTTTTTTCAACTTGGTCAGTAACTTTCTTTAAATGAGAACGGGTATTATCATCTAACGTCTTGTCCAGTTGCTGTCTACTGTGTTTAATGATACTATTAGCCTTATCAAGAGCTTCATTCATCATTTTATTAACTTCTGCATCTAATCTTTTGTATTTCTCAGAAGACTCTCTGTAATACTCCAACATATCTCTTCTGAATTTTTTAACCTCTTCATTCGTAAGTTTGCTCTTGTTACGCTTATTGCTAAGAGCGTTTTTTACCACCTTCTTTAGTAATTTATATGAAAGGATAAAACCTACCAAAAAAGCAAGACCGACAATCAGTGACGTAGACATAAAAACCTCTAGAATTCTTTAGATACCAAGCTGGCAACAAACTCCTCTTCAATTTCAGAATTGGTCAATTTACTGTAGTAAATTAAGGCAATACCAGTAGCTATTCGCTTTAGTTCATCAGTGTACTCAGATTTAAATCTTGCTACTTCTTCTTCAACAAGTTTGCTTATTTTTTCGTCTTCCTCTTCTAATATATCTTTCACACTTTCTCTCATTTCTTCTACTTGGGTAAGTGCATTATCTATAACCTTTTTTGCTTGCGTCCTAGCTTCGTCTAAAGCCGCGTTATATTTAACAGTCTGGTTTTCTATAAGTTTTAGAAGATGGACGGAACTATTAAAAGAATCCAGTGCCTTCTTACTTCTAGTGCTTATTATTTCATCCAGCTTTGGTAAAAATAAACAACTTACTACAAAAAAAAGTAAAGAGAAAAGAATTAAAAACCAAAAAACTTGAGAAAAGAAAGTTGAAACATCAAGCTGTGGCATGTGTTAAGCAACAAACATCAATAACATTGCGAGGAGAAACGCGAGTAACCCCATAAATTCAACCATAGCAGCACCAATATAAACGTAAATTTTCATTTTACCTTCCGATTCAGGGTTTCTTGCAAGCCCACTTAACATAGTAGAAAATATATTTGCTACACCAAGACCTGCCCCGAACGTACCAAGTACGCTTAAACCAATCGCTATAAACTTTAAAGCTACTAAATCCATATATCACCTTTAACTATTTCTTTATGTATTAATTATAAAATGTTCTAAAGAAAAGTCAATTACTTTACTGCATCTGACAAATATACGCACGTTAATATAGTAAATATATAAGCCTGTAGAATTGCAACGAACACTTCAAACCCTATTAATGTGATTATAAATAAAAACGGTATAGGGGTTAGAGTCACGTGCATATTCATAATAAACCCCGCTATCACTTTGATGATCGTATGACCCGCAATCATATTTGCTGCAAGCCTTATTGATAAACTTATAGGCCTTACCAAGTAGGCAAATAGCTTAATGAAAACCATCACGGGCGCCAGCCACAACGGAGTGCCCTCCGGCAACAATATGCGTAAAAACTTTATTCCCCTTTCTTTGAACCCAACAACTGTCGTGTAAGTAAAAACTACCATCGATAAGGCAAAAGTAACTATCACATGGCTTGTAACTGTAAAACTATAAGGAAGAACGCCTACTAAATTACACGACAAAGTGAAAATAAATACTGTAAATATCAACGGAATGTGCTCCAAGCCTTTGCTTCCAGTGTTACTTTCTATTATTGAAATAACAAAATCGTATATACACTCAACTGCAGCTTGCAAATATCCTGGTATTACTGATCCTTTCCTTACTCCCAAGAGCAAGAAGAATATAACTGATATTACCGAAATCATCATAAAAAGAGATGAGTTGGTAAAATTTATATCATGCCCCAATAGTTTGGGTAATTCTACTATTGTATGTATCTTAAACTGTTCTAGCGGGTTTAACGCCATATTTCGACCCTATAAACTTAGACTGCAACAGTAAATAAAGTATAAATTTTACAAGGTAAAGTCAAGAGTTAAGATGATACAGGCTCTGTGTTACAGAGCCCTTTTTACTCACTTCACTTTAAAACCGCAATTTTTAATACTATCTTTGATAGCCTGGATATCTGTTTTGGTTTCAGCTTGAAACTTCACATTTATAGTAGGGTTATCACTTTCATGATCAAATTCAATTTTGTTGATAGACAAATCTTTTTGAAGGTTATCTTCAACACAGCTAGGAAATGTTAGCATTGTGTAATAAGTCATATCGTTTGGATCATGAGAACGACTATAGCCCAGCAAAGACACAGGGCCTTCCTCGTTGTATCCCCGTATCCGTATAGATTCAGAACCTTTACGATGATTAAAAGAAGACTCAATGTTATATTCATTTGCTGGTAGTTCAAATGTTATTGTGTTATCCATAGCATTACCTAATTAATTAAAACTGTTATTATAATGTTGGCATGTTAACAAAATATTTATCTGGAGTGGCTAATTATAATCAGCGTTGTATTTCAAAAATTACTAAGTTGTTTAACATCCCGATTTAACATGCTATCTTAACTATTGAACAATTCTTTTTGTATAACATTTGCTAGCAAACAAAATTGTTCAATAGTTAAGTTCTCTGGACGTTCGTTACCATTTAATTTAGCGTTTTCAAGAATGGTTTCAGCATGACTTGTTATATTTTGCAAGCTATTTCTTAGTATCTTTCTTCTTTGAGCAAAAACAGCGCGCGTTAATTTTGTCAAGGGTTCCAAATTTACTGCAAATCCTTGGGTAGGTAAAGGATTTACTGTAATTACTGAAGAATGCACTTTCGGCCTTGGAAAAAACTCTTTAGGTTCAATATCAAATTCCTTTCTTATATTGCACAGTAACTGGCTTAGCACCGATAGAGAACCATAGTCTTTGGAATTAGGTCTTGCTATGATGCGATCTGCTACCTCTTTCTGAAACATCAATGTCAAACTTGTAAAAAATTTTATGTTGTTTAACCACTTCAAAAATAATGCTACCGAGACATTGTAAGGTAGATTAGCAATGACTTTGACTGGGCGTTCTATTAGCTTTTCTTCTATAACATGCAGTGCATCCGCTTCTACAATTCTATACCTTCCCTGATGCTCATTTAGCAGTTGGTTATGGTATTTCACTAAATTGCTATCTTTTTCTATAGCAAGCAGAGACTTTGGATTATGTGCCAATACTTCCCTTGTTAATGCACCATACCCAGGACCAATTTCAATAACGTTAAAATCTTCCAGATTACCAGCTAAAACGACTATTTTTTTCGTTATCTCACTCGATAAAATAAAATTTTGCCCTAGGCTCTTTTTTGGTTTCAATAAAAATTTTCCCATATTATTGTATTATGCAGTATTTTGATAATTTTAAAAACTAGTTGACGAAAATTCATTGATAATTGTATATTGTTAACGTATTTAACGCCGGCTTAGCTCAATTGGTAGAGCAACTGACTTGTAATCAGTAGGTTGTCAGTTCAAGTCCGACAGCCGGCACGTGTAGTAATTCATACCATCACACTCTGGGACCATACATCACTACCTTGGCTCTTTACCTAAGCAGCTTAATAAGGGTGCTGAAAGACTTTGTCAAGTAGTTTTTTTGCATATGCAAAAAGTCCAATGTTTGCACAGTTGCGCGTAATGCTGGGACAACACCTTTCTGAAATGTCCATGGCTTAGCTATGGACATTTATTGTGCAGATTAGTTATGTTTAAGGACCATCAACCCCAAACAAAGTAGAATGTTCTTTAGGCCCTTTCACCTTACTAAGCTTACTTGACACTTTATCAACAGCCCAAGTTAGTGGTGTAACAACAAGTGCAGCAGTCCAGATGACAGCACTAACAGCATAACTCAAAACTGTGTTAACAAATACAGCTACTTTCTTGCTGTGGTCCCAGGCCTTCTTTGATAGCGTGTTTGAATAGCCCACCAACGACTTCTCTTCAAAACTAAACTTATCTGTTGCTTTCGCTGGCCAGTATGATAGATATGCAAATGCTAGATATAAAGGTTGTAGAACTATGCTAGTTAGTGCCTAAACAGCAGTCTCTACCATGGGTACAGCTTCGTATTTCCTAGTTTGACCTGACTTAACACCAAAAAGCACATTCTTCACTGGCACCACAACATTATCGATGTAGTGCACAGACTTATAAAAACTGTTTTGTGGAACTTGACTGTTATTTTCTGCAAGGAATAGTCCCGAATTGAGCATATTGCCTGAAATTCTTAGAACCTGTTTAAAATCTCGAAGAGATGAGGTAAAATAAGCATAGATTAATAATGAGGTGTCTATGCGGAAAAGTTATCCAAGCAGTATAAGTCGAGAGCAATTTGAAAAAAT
>JAITUS010000156.1 GCA_031286185.1 Rickettsiales bacterium | reverse complement strand
CCACTGACAACCACTTTTTAAGACGTACAACACTCCACAAAATACATCATACAAATCAAGTTTTTTTGGTTTTATTTTCTGCTTGCTACTCTCCAGAATTGGCCTGATTTTTTCAAATTTCTCTCGACTTATACTGCTTGGATAACTTTTCCGCACAGACACCTCATTATTAATCTATGCTTATTTTACCTCATCTCTTCGAGATTTTAAACAGGTTCTAACAACCAGGCGCCTTTGTTCTCGGGAACGTTCCCCGTAAATTAGTTTTATGCATATATGACACAGGCTGGATAGAGGAACAACTGTCCCTCTATCTTTTCCACCTTCTTATATCTGACCTAAATAAACTTTTGCACTTGCTCATATGTGCATTCAACATGTCTTATAATTAAAACAATGTGCATAAACCATCAACTTTTTTCAACAGTTTTGGTTTTACCCTCTGTTTTTACCTCTTCCATGCGGCTTTTAGGAGGCAATGATGGTAGCGGCCTTCTGCTTGAATTTGCATTTTTCTTTTGTGAGTCACCTCTTAATGCCTCTTCACGAGTTTGAAATATAGGCTCCCTATTATTATAGTTTCCTCTTATTTGCTGATGAGAGATCAATGTCTCTTCACAAGTTTGAAATATAGGCTCTTCATGGTTTACTCCTACAGAGTTCGAATTTATATTTTCCTTTTGCAAATCAGCGTTCAATAATTTCGATATCTCTTGCTCTAGCTGGCCACCTTTATAATTGTTTCCAAGAGCTCTGATTCCCTCTTTATTATCCATTACTTGCTTCAAAGACTCGACAATAATATCTTTGTTTATCTTTGGAGCATATATTAGTTCATTACTACTAACAATAATTCCATCATTCCCCTGTTCACTACTCACCGCATAGCCTTGCCCTTTGAGTTTTGTTACCACTTCCTTTTTAAATAAATTGCACATGGCATCTATTATTTCTTTAGCACAACCTTTAAACCACTGTTTAATCGATTTGATTTCCCTAAATAAGGAAAAGGTTTGAGTATGTGCGTATTTTTTACCTGGCGATAACTCTTCAGTGTTCTGAAGTGCAGATTTTACTTGCTGAGGGTCAAGTATCATTGCATGACGTCTTGAGTGTGTTGGTTTTGCTTGTGCCTTGGATGATGACATGTCCTTAATATCTTGTTTTTTATTCTCACCGTCAACGGCTATATCACTATCTGATTTCCTTGTTTGAGGAAGTGATGATGATACACTCTGATGTACAGGCTCTGCTTGCACTTTTAATGCATTCTGAATATCTTGAAGATTTTGGTATATGGGATCTTCCTTCCTTAAATTTTCATAAATTGGTTCTTGTATCAAACTGGTATTGATAAATTTTTGTACCTTTCCTAGATAATCAACATTTTTATCCTCTTTAAGCACTCGCACACCTTCAAATCTGATTTTTTGTATCTCTTCAATACTCAGCCCATTTTTTTCAAGCCATCCCTCTCTTTTGCTCATTGATTCAATGAACTCATTAATTTTTTTTATATTACCTGCACTATCATCAACTAACATAACAGTTTTTGGTAACTGACCATTGTGTTTATTTTTATATTCCGCAATTGCTCTGCAGATGTGCAAATTTTTTCCAACTTGATTTTGTTGATCTTCTTGTAATTTGGGATCATAACTTTTTGGAAATCCGCCAAACACAGAAACACTGTCTGCCTGCTCTTTAGATAAACCTAAATAATCTTTTGCTACTTTTTTTACAGCATTTGGATATTTTGTGTATGATGCAATGTTAACTTTCACTCCATTTGAAAGTGCAGATCGCAACACAGATTTTAGCCCCTCTGCATTTTTTATTCCGTCTGTATTCTCTAGAAATTTTCTTATATCAACATCCGTTACTGCATTATTTTGAGTAGAATCAAAGTCACTTTTTCCTAACCTAGAAAAAACATTATGCATGTGCTCATTAGTAATAGTGTTATCAAAATCGAATATTAACAGGGCATTATTTCCTTTAGCCATATCTTCACCTCATAATTTTTACCAATCAAGGATAAAGGCTAACACTAATAGATTAATTATTTACTATAGTGCTTTCAAAGTTAATGGAATGATAATAAGAAGGAAAAGCTAACAGCGTGGAGAGAAGACTTAAGAAGAGATAAGGTTACAGCACTTCACTAACCCAGTTATTCTTCTCTTGATCTAACCTATCATCTAACATTGCCTGTCTTATTGATTCCATCAGCTTATTCATGAAGAAAACATTATGAATGGTGATGAGAGTGTAGGCTAGCAGTTCTTTAGCTTTCAATAAATGGTGTATATAAGCTCTCGAATGTTTTCTGCAGGTAAAACACAAACAGTCACTTTCAATTGGGCTATCGTCTAGTTCAAATTGTTGATTCCGCAAATTAACATGCTCCTTGCACTTTGAAGCAGTAGAATTTCTATTTTTCACTTTAACAAGCGCGCCACCATGTCTTGCCAGGCGAGTTGGATGCACACAATCAAACGTGTCAATCCCAAGCTCCACTGCGCGAAAGATATCCACAATTCCACCAATACCAAGCAAATGAGTAGGCCCATCTTTTTTAAAGTGCTCCATAGTAAAAGAAACTACATCATACATTTGCTCCTTACTCTGACCAAGTGACCCGCCTATTGCTTGACCGAAAAATGGTAAGTCATTGATAAAACCACAGCTTTCTCTGCGCAGATCCTGATATACTCCGCCTTGGCTGATTCCATACAGTGCTTGTTTGCCGTGATTATTTTTTTCTAATTCATTCAAAGAACGCTCAGCCCATCTATGGCTCATGAGCATTGATCTTCGTGTGTATTCTTTGCTGACGTGAAATGGTGTACATTCATCTAAAACTAGGATTAAATCCGCACCTAATTTTTGTTGAATTTGTATAGATTTTTCAGGAGTTAAACAATAAGTTTTACCATTGATGTAAGAACGAAAAATTGCCCCATCCTCATTAATTTTGATCAGAGTTTTTTGTTTCTTTCTTATTCCCTTTATTTCTTCTGAAACTGATCCGTGTCCCAGGCTAAATATTTGATACCCGCCAGAATCAGTTAGCATCGGTCCATTCCATCCCATCATCTTGTGCAGACCACCAAGTTTTGCCACAGTATCCTCTCCCGGTTGGAGCATGAGGTGATAGGTGTTGGAAAGTATTATCTGGGTACCTGCTTCACTGATTCTCTCAATATCCGCAGCTTTAATTGCAGCTTTGGTCGCACAAAATATAAATGCTGGTGTTTCTATGTTTCCACTTGGAGTTTTAATTGTGCCAACTCTTGCAGAACCTGATTGCTTGGTTATCCTAAATGAGAACTCTTCTTTCATCTATTTGTTTGAAAGCTCTGCTATGATATTTTCCACTTTTTCAGGAGTAAGATTCTCATAAAAATTGTCATTGATCTGCACAACAGGAGCATTAACGCACGCACCAAGGCATTCAACTTCTTTTAAAGTAAACAGATTATCTTTGGTAGTCTCACCTATATTGATCCCAAGCTTCTTTTTAAAGGTATTTAACACTTCTTTGCTACTGCATAACCAGCAAGGGGTTGTCCTACAAACTTGTATCAGATATTTACCCACTGGTTTTGAATTATACATGGTGTAAAAATTTGCCACTTCGTATACGCGAATATACGGAATATGCAGCATATCAGCAACGTAGCACATGGCAGACTCAGGAACCCATCCACATTGTTCTTGAACCAGATATAGTAAAGGCATAACAGCACTACCTTCTTTACCTTTTGGGTACATCTCTATAAACTTCTTTGCTTTCTTGAGGTTTTCCGATGTAAAACTAAACTGCTCTTCTTTTTCTTTCATCTGTAAGGTTCATGTAAATCTCAACAGATTATACTTAAAGGGTCAATAATTGCAATTAGACTTCTCGCATGAAAAGGCAATTATTTTTGGCGTTTTTTGTGTGCTCTTAAATTGCCTTAGCTATAAACATTAAGAAATTTATTAAATAGAGAAAAAGGCAAAAGAAGCCCTGGTCAATATCTATCTTAAGAACTTGGTGTTAATGTCCTATACGCTTGACAAGTAGTTGACCTTGGGGTTGTAAATACCCATAACCTTATGATAAGGGAAATGTCAAAACTTGTCAAGCAATTTTTTTGTGAAAAAAATGAGATTGGTTAAGTTTTTAACTAATTTTAAAAAAAGACAAAAGAAACCCCGTGATGTGAGTTGTTTACTGTTCTCTCAAAAACTTGGCTTCCGGTTCTCTCTTACACCGCTTAATAAGCGAGGTCCAGCTAATGTAGACAAAAATTTATAAAGACAAGCGGTGTCCATGCTGCAAAAATTAAACATAACACGCCTAGTTTTATACTGTGCTTTTGTCACGTAATACAAAGATTAAAGATAAATTTTAGGCCTAAAACACCCACAACTCTTGTAGGAGGTTGGTGAAGGTTGTCAAGTAGTTTTTTTGTTTCATCAAATGCGCTGCCAGAAGTTTGTTATGTGAGAAGTCTAAAGTATATTGAACTTAGGACATATCTTAGCTATACTCTGCGATGAAGTTAACAAAAATTTTCAGTAAAACTGATTTTTAGCTGAGACAAATGCAAAGTGAACTCTTTTGATATCAATGGTATCAGAATAATCGGCAGGTGCTTTATCAACCTCTTGTTGAGGCTTGGTAGTGCATTCATATTTTTTATTCAATCTCTATATCACTGCTTTACACCGCCATACTATTTAAGCAACATAGCAAGACAAACTGTAGAGATAGGCTTTCTTTCCTTGCCAATTGTTGGGCTTACAGGGGTTTTTATAGGAGCAGTGATAGTCTTGCAAAGCAGCTTGAGTGGTCCATTGATTAGTCAAGAGCAAGTAATACCCAAGCTTGTCACGGTCACCATCATTAAAGAGTTAGGGCCAGTTTTAATCAGCTTAATAATGGTAGGAAAAGTTGGATCATCAATTGCGGCAGAAATTGGTACTATGCGCATCACCGAACAAATAGATGCACTTACAACCTTGAACATCAATCCTTTCAAATACTTAATTGCACCAAGGATTTTAGCGTCAGTTATAGTATTCCCTATACTTACAGTATGTGCAGATCTAATAGGAATATTCGGGGGATATATTACTGCAGTTTTTGAATTTAACCACAATGTGAGTACATACATAAAATATACAGCTCAATTCTTCAATATGAACGATTTTATCACTGGGCTAGTGAAAGCGACTGCTTTTGGCATCATAATTTCTGTCTCAAGCTGCTATTACGGTTACCACTGCAGAGAAGGTGCTCGAGGAGTCGGCATTGCTACAACATCAACTGTTGTTTTATCATCCATACTGATTATTTTAGCAAACTACATGATTACTTTGATACATGCATAGTCCCATAATATCAATATCGAACTTAAGCTTATCTTTTGATGATAAAACGATATTAAACAACATAAGTTTTGATATATTTAAAGGGGAGTCACTAGTCATACTCGGTGGCTCAGGAAGTGGCAAGTCTGTATTAACAAAAACAATCATTGGCTTGCTGGCACCGGACTCAGGGTCTATTAAAATAAATAGCAAAGGCAAGAATAAATTTGGAGTTTTATTTCAGAATTCCGCCTTATTCGACTATATTACAGTCTGGGAAAATATATCTTTTAATTACATGAAACGCTTCAATATCAACAAAAAGGAGGCAAAGCAACTTGCAATTGAAAAGTTAAGTGATGTCGGGTTGGAGAAAAACATAGCAGATATGTTTCCGATAGAGCTATCAGGTGGAATGAAAAAAAGGGTAGCGCTTGCAAGAGCAATTGCACACAACCCAGAAATTATTGTATTGGACGAGCCGACCTCAGGACTAGACCCAATTATGTCAGATACAGTAAACGAGATAATAACAAAGCTGTCTAAGGATCCTAGCCCTACAATTATCACAATCACACATGATATTCATAGTGCATTTAAGATAGCTGATAAGATAGCAGTATTATATGAGGGAAGCATCATTTCCCATGGAACTGTTCAAGAAATAAAAAATACTAAAAATGGATATGTAAGGAAGTTTATTCATTACACATAGCTACGGGCTCATAAACAAAATCGTGAGTACTAAACAGTTTAACATAAAAATTGATAAAGCTCAATTCTTAAGATATATTTAATTGAAGTAGCATTACGGAACTATAATGGTAGTAAAGCACATAAGAAAACGTTTATATCAAGCTATAATGCTGCCACTGGTAGCACTGTTCTTTATAGCAGCAGCTCCACTTGGGGCATTAGCCTTCTCGATTGTTTATTATCTGGGAGGCAGAAAACATAAATAGAGCATTAAAGTACATTATTGTTGCTCCACTAGTAGTGCTATGTTTGCCATGTGCAATACTAGCTTTAGGGTTACATTTATCAATTAGTACTTTATTGACGGTTGCAAAAATTACACTTTTTCCTGAGTTCTTTTTGTCTTTGTGGATTAAGGAAGGAATTAAATTTAGTAGAGTTTTTAGCCTATCTATTACCCAATTCTCCGGTGATGATCTATACACAACAGACTTTAAAACTTTTCTTGAGATAAAAGATGGTAACAGAGAACTTTTGAGAACCTGTTTAAAATCTTCGTAATAGGAGAGAAATGAAGGAGAGAACAATCATCTGTAAGCTAGTGTTGAGTTTCCGCTCGCAATTTTTCCACAATCGTCTGCATTTTTCTAACCAAG
>JAITUS010000144.1 GCA_031286185.1 Rickettsiales bacterium | reverse complement strand
TAGCGGTTGAGATACTCCAAGTATTCTGCGGTGCTCATTTGCGTTTCTCCTAAAAATTCCTCACCATAAATTGGTTATGCAAGAGATCTAATAAAAGCTGTGTTATCTTTTTGCAGCATCAAGTGTATGTTTTTTGCTATTTTTTCTACTAAGTGGGTGGCGTTGTCGAAATTTGCAAATTTGGACAATACGTAATCCGCTAGATCTCTTTGATCATTGGGCCTGCCTATTCCAAATCTCAGGCGCCAATAATCATTACCAATAAAACTGTCTATAGACCTAAGTCCATTATGTCCAGCAGAGCTGCCACCCTTCTTTATTTTTATTCTTCCAAGTTCCAGATCAGCATCATCATGTATAACAATGATATTATCTAGCGAAAATTTGTAAAAGTTTCGTATTTTTACAACAGAGATACCTGAGTTATTCATAAATGAATAAGGCTTTAGCAATATAGTTTTACTTTCATTAATTATGCCAGGGGTTATCAGGTAATCAGCTTTCTTAGAGAACGGCTGAAAACTCCAACATTTGAAAATTGCATCGACAATGATGAAGCCAATATTGTGATAAGTTAGCTCATATTGGCTACCTGGATTACCAAGCCCAACTATCAAATACACTATCCCTCTGTCTCTATTTGAGGTTCTTCAACATTACTATCGGCAGCGGAAATTGTAACAACAGTGAAGTTTTCTTCCTCGTGTGCTGCAAGTTTAACACCTTCTGGCAATTTCACATCATTTATGTGTATAGACTGGCCGATCATTTTACCAGATAAATCGACTTCTATAGCCTGGGGTATTTTATCAGGAGAGCATTTAACAGTAATAGAACGACATAAAACATTAAGCACTCCACCTAGTTTGATTCCTGGAGATTTGCTTTCATTTATAAATGATAAAGGTATGTCTATTTTAATTTCACTGCCTTTGTCAACAAATTGAAAATCAACATGTTGTACAGTATCCTTTACCACATGCCATTGAATATCACGAACAAGAGCATATTCTTTTTTACCTGAAATGTTCAATTCTATCACATGTGCAGAAAGGGAACCTGATTTATATTGTTTCGTGAATTCCTTTGAGGACAATGTTAAATTTATATTATCATGTCCTTTGCCGTATATAACTGCAGGGATATATCCTTTCTTTCTCAGAGAATACATCGCTTTTGTTTTTGTTACATCACGTAATTCTGCATTAATTGTTACCATTTCTTGTTGCGCCATCGGTTGCTCCTACTCAACTAATCTTTTTAATATAATTTAGTATATAACATAAAAATATTTATTTCAAACTTCATTACTCGTAATACGTGTAAAAGATTTATAAGATACACGTATTGCGTATGAAAATATTGTTTAATTAATATAGTCTATTAATGATAAAACAAGATAGTCAAGCAAAGAGCATAACATTTAATAATAATTTAACCATTGGGAATGTAAAATTATAATATATTAATTAGCTAGGGGGTAAAAATGTCAACGAATTGGTTTCATGATTTTTTTTTCGGTTCTAATGAATCGGCAATAGAGGCACTAGACAAACTTCAAAAGATGGATGCTGAACAGTTTCAAAAGGTGTTTAGTGCGTTAAAAGAATTGCAAAAAGGTCAGCAGTTCAACACTGAGCAGATTCAAATCGCATTTAGCAGATTAGAGGAATTGCAAAAAGGTCAGTTGTTCAACGCTGAGCAGATCCAAAGTATGCAAGAGCACTTAAACAGTTTGCAAGAAAGACTCGCAGGTGTGGAAGAAAAAGTGGAAACACTTACAGACACAGTAGCAGATCATGGCAGCAACATTGCAGATTTGACAGAAACAGTAGGAGAACAAGAAAAAACAATACTGATTTGCTGTATCGTAGCCAGCGTTGTTGCTATAGCAGCGATTAGTTTTATTGGCTTCTGCATCTACCAGGGAACTAAGAGTGAAAGGGAGAAGAAGGGCTTGTTAGATACAACGGGTGCAAAACCTAATAACCTAGAACCAAATACAAAACTTGGTGCAGGCGATAAGTTGAATAATTTACAAGTAGATGGCTTGCAAAATGAATTGCCAACAGCGAATCCATAACACTCTCTTGCAAAGGTGTTACATAACTTGTAACACCTCATGACCCAAATTCTGGATAAAAAAGAGCAAGAATATCAAAGGTAACCCGAAATCTTTAGCTACATAGTTCGCATTTTAATTTGGTTGTGTTTTGTAAAAAAAAACTTTAGATTTACTTCATAATCAACGCTGCGATTTGATGACTAAAACTTGGAATTTATTGCAAACAGGGCAAAAAGAGGGTTACAAAATTGCATATACAAATGCTCGCATTATCGACCCAGAAACTAAACTTGATATAAAGGGTTCACTGTTAACTGAAGGGAATAAAATCGTTGATTTTGGTGAGTCGTTATTTTCAAATGGAGTTCCAAGTGGGATTGACGAGACAATAGACTGTGAAGGACTTGTTCTCATGCCAGGCCTTATTGACATTCACGTGCATTTTCGTGAACCAGGCCAGGAGCATAAGGAAACTATACACACAGGTAGCAAATCTGCAGTTGCAGGAGGCGTTACGACTGTGGTTTGTCAGCCCAACACTGCTCCGGCAATCGATAGCGTTGTTTTGGCTAAGTATTTGAAATATAGAGCGCTTGAAACTTCACATGTAAACGTTGAATTTTACGCTAAAATTACCACTTCAGAAGAAAAGTTGACTGAAATGGCACTTTTAAAGGAAGCAGATGCGGTTGGATTTACTGACGATGGTATGCCAGTTATGAATCCAATGATTATGAGACAGGCGCTACTTTATTCAAGTATGCTGGGTGTTCCGATTGCTCAGCATGCGGAAGATTTAAATTTATCAGCAGGTGGTGCAATTAATGAAGGTAAGATCTCTGAGGAATTGGGAGTAAAGGGAATTTTAAGTGCATCAGAATCGGTCATGGTAAGTCGCGATATACTGCTCATGAAAGATATGGAAGACGTGCACTATCACATTTTACACGTTTCTGCAAAAGATTCACTCGACGCTATTAAACGTGCAAAAGACTTAGGACTGAATGTTACATGCGAAGTAACACCTCATCACTTCACTTTAACTGAAGATATAGTGAAACAACATGGAGCAATTGCAAAAATGAATCCACCACTTCGTACCGAAGAAGATCGATTGGCTATGATTGAAGGTTTAAAAACAGGTGTGATTGATTGCATTGCAACTGATCACGCGCCACATGATCGTAGTTCCAAAGATCTGCCACTTGAGAACGCTGCATTTGGTATCGTAGGTCTTGAGACAATGCTGCCTCTTTCACTTGAACTTTACCACAGTGGGCAAATGAGCCTATTTGACGTACTTGCAAAATTGACGTACAAACCTGCGGATATAGTACACGTGCCACGTGGTCGTATACAAAAAAAACTTGCTGCAGACTTAATTTTTGTTGATCTAAATTACGAATGGGAAATTAAAATTGACAACTTTGCTAGTAAATCAAAAAATTCTCCTTTTGATGGGCGCAAGGTAAAAGGACACGTAGTACGCACTATTGTATCCGGCAAAACTGTGTATTTGCAAAATAGATCTCTTGCATAACCTGCTTTCTGATGGTAATTTCTGCGTCGAAACTTGCTTCCGCTCCTCAAATACTTCGAGATTCTGCGGTGCTCACCTGTGTTTCTCCTAAAAATTCCTCACCATAAATTGGTTATGTAAGAGATCTAATGATATGTCCGCTTGGAAGTCCTAGTTTCGGGACAACCCTTAACTATATCGATAACTGACAGCTGCATTTTTACGCATATCATCCAGTAGCAAGTTGCTTTGTATCATAATCTTTTGTTGGTATATCTGCTGTTTAATAGCTTCTGTATCTGCCGTATTGCTTTTGATATCACACAACATCATTAACCTTGCAGTGCTATTTTCTCTGAATTCTACTATTTCATTTACCCCTGTTTTACTAAATAAAGCCTGTAAATCAGGGTTTAAATCCCGCATCTTTATTTCAAATTCTTTTGCATTTGGTAACTTAAGATTATCTGCCAATTTGTCAAAATTTAAACAACTGACTTTCTGCTCTTTGAGATCGTCTAATGAACTTTCAGAACTTTTAACCACGACCTGTTTTAATTTTAAAGTGCTTTCCAGTAGTGCATGATCGAGTTGTACTTTATCTATTACTTTTACAATAGAGTAACCTTCGCTAAGACTGACTGGACCTGCTATGTCACCGGTTTCTAATCCTTCTAAAGCGCTCTTGAGGTTGCCTTTCAATTGATTCAAATTAACTGTTGCTTTACGCATCTTTATTGGAGGTTCTGGAATAAAGTCGTTATTACTATTGCGTAATTTTTTCGCTAAATCTTCAGCTATACTATAAACATTCTCGTCCTCTCGGCTAGGAACTATAAACTCTTGGAACGTGATAAGATAATCTGGCTTCTCTATTTGCCCTTTTGCATCGTTTACTTCCTTATCGCTTATATTGATAAATGGCACGATTCTTGTTTCAATAATTTTGCCCCACAAAAGCTGACATTTTATTTGTTTTTTCAAGATGCTAAGGTCTATATTATGTTCTTTTATATATTGATCAATTTCATCATCCTTAATTTTAAAGTTTTGAATTAGAAATGACACTACGGCATCATTTAACTCTTCATCACTCAATTTTATATTTAGCCTTTGCGCCTCATTGATAATGATAATTTCGTCTATTAGCTGCCTCAGAATTTGAAGCCTTAGTTCCTTTCCACTTTGAGTGTGAAACAGCGAATTTATCAGATTAACGCGCCTTTCAATATCTAAATTTGAAATTGGTTCACCATTTACATCTGCAATAATTTCAATCTCAACCGCAAGCAACTTAATTGGCAACATTATCAACAATAAAATTAGTATTTTACGCATAAGCAAGATTGTTTATAATAATCAATTCTATAATAAATATTAAGTCAACACTAGCCAATAGGTGATTTTTGTAACTTTTTTTGTGTAATACATCCATAGATGTCTTTAATTTATTAACACAGTAGTGCTACGTTAATACAAATTAGTAAAATGAATAAAAATTTTGAGCGCTTTCAAATTAGGTGTTTTGATTTCTTAAGTGTAGCATTGTTGAGAAATAAACTAGTTTATGTATGACAAACACAGGTGAAACTATTTTCGCTTTATCAACCGTATTTGGTAAGTCAGGGGTTGCAGTAATCAGGATTTCAGGTAGTCATGCGCTTAAAGCTTTAAATCATTTTCATATTACAAAAGACATCAAACCTAGATTTGCTACTTTAGTTGATCTATATGATGATTCAGGTCAATTGATTGACAATGGAATAATCATTTATTTTCCTGCCCCAAACAGCTTCACTGGCGAAGATGTTATAGAGTTGCAAGTGCATGGAAGCAAAGCAGTTATAAAGATTATCTTGGAGGAATTATCAAAAGTCTTTGTCATGGCTAAGCCTGGGGAATTCTCGCTTAGGGCCTTTCTAAATGGCAAGTTTGACCTAACGCGGATGGAAGGAATTGCAGACTTGATTGATGCCGAAACAAAAATGCAAGCTAAACAAGCAATCAGGCAGATGTCAGGAGAATTGGAGAGGCTATACAGTGATTGGAGACAGAGATTAATAATGATGCAATCCAAAATCGAAGTATATATAGATTTTCCAGAGGATGTTGTAACAGAAAGAAACGAGCTGGAAAAGGTCAATAACGAAGCGCAATTTCTTGTGCAGTCAATGCAAGAGCACCTAGATGATAATAGACGTGGTGAAAGATTGCGTGAGGGTTTACACATTGTAATAACTGGTGAACCAAATGTTGGTAAATCAACGCTATTTAATTTCCTTGCCAAACGTGATATCGCTATTGTTTCTGAATATGCAGGCACAACAAGGGACGTACTTGAAGCTCATATTGACATCGGCGGATATCCGATCATCCTTTCTGATACTGCTGGAATTCGTGAGAGTTCAGATCCAGTGGAATCAGAAGGCATAAGTCGAGCGAGAAAAAAGTCTTGTGAAGCTGATTTAAGAATAGAATTATTTCCTTTTAAACAGCGTCACAATATCAATTGCAGCGTTACAAATAGTGACACCATTTACGTGCTGAGCAAAGCTGATGACGTCACCAATAATCATAATATCAAAATTAACAACATAGATTTTTTACCTATTTCTATTTTGAAAGAAATAGGCACAGATAGGCTGATCTCTGTGATTAAAGAAAAAGTAGAGGAAAAATTTGGCTGCAATAGAGACGCTCCTTTGATTACTCGGCAAAGACATAGAAATTGCATGCAGAGAGCCATAGAACATTTACGGCGTTTTAATACAGACAATCCAATTGAACTAATATCCGAAGACTTAAGGCTTGCAGCAATTGAACTTGGTGCGGTAACTGGGGTTATTAGTGTTGAAGAAGTATTGGATGATATATTCAATAACTTCTGTGTGGGCAAGTGAAATTTTTATAGATTGCTTGAAATCAAATGTTGTGATAAAAAAGAAGTGGACGGATGGCCGAGTGGTTTAAGGCACCAGTCTTGAAAACTGACGTACGTGATGAGCGTACCATGGGTTCGAATCCCATTCCGTCCGTATACTGGTTCAATGTAACTCAGGTCCGACTTATTAGCCCATTTTTGCTCAATGTGTGTGTGCCTTTTTCTGGGTAAGGTCAATAGCCGTTGTAGCTGCAGTTGTTGCATTGATAGCTGGAAACCTTGCTGGTGGTATTACGTATGCAATGT
>JAITUS010000106.1 GCA_031286185.1 Rickettsiales bacterium | reverse complement strand
TGTAGAAAAAATGTAAAAGACATGCAGCCGCTATAATTTGATACAATCCGCCAAAAAATACCCCGAGTTTTTTACTGAATTTTGTCATTGAGCCTGCAGATCAAAAACAAGTTTTGAGTCAGAAATACCCTTGCTGTTGTGGTAACAAGACTGGCGAAGGTTGTCAAGTAGTTTTTTTGTTTCTATTGCCCCCTATCCACTCTGAAAAGTTATTATCTTTTCATTTTCTCAACCAAGCAATATCTACTCATGCCACCTATCTATTTTTTACTCCACCAGAGGCGGATGCGACCAATCTGGCAAATAGGCATTTGTTGGGGTAGAAATTATTTTGTGATTTCTCTTTACTAAGTCTACCGAATATAGTTTAGAGTCGCTTGGTGATTCTGTTTTTGTAAAGATGATTCCCCTGCCATTTGGTAGCCATGCCGGGGATTCGATTTTATGTCCCTCTGAAAGTAGACGTTCTCCTTTGCCATCTGGCTTCATAACTCCTATGTAAAATTTCCCCAATTGGATCTTTGTAAAAGCTATAAGATCCCCATTTGGCGACCAAACAGGTGTAGCATACTTTCCACTTCCAAAACTAATTCTCTTAGGCTTTTTATTTTTTTTAGTGAAATCGATGATATATAGCTGCTGACTTCCACTTATATCAGAACTAAAGACCATATATTTCTGATCTGGAGAAAAAGAGGGAGAAGTGCTTATAGCTGAACTTCTAGTGATTTTTTTCATGCGCTTACCGTTCAAATCTAGAGACAATATATTTGTTTCACCATTAGATGAGAGAGAGATTAAAAGAGACTTGCCATCAGGAGAAAATCTCGGAGCAGAGATTACTCCCTCGAAAGCACTAATTATCGAATCAGTATTGTCTTTCAGATTCTTCAATATTATGTAGCTTCTACCATCCAGATATGAGATATAAACAATACTATCTCCACTTGGTGCAAACCTTGGTGTTGACACAAATTTGTCGCCATTTGTTAAGTATTTTATATCACTTCCATCTTGATTCATAACAGCAATTCTGCGTATGGATTTGTAATTACTATCTTTTTCTTCAGCAATATACGCTATCTTCGTGTTAAAATGCCCTTTCTCACCAGTTAATCTATCATGTATCGCATCTGAGACAAAATGGGCAATTTTTCTCCAGTCTTTTGCCGAAAAAACAACCGAGTGAGTAAACAACTCCCTTTTTGTGAAAGCATCAAACAAGTGTAACGATAACTCTAAGGCCCTATCTGATACTTCACTTAAACTCACTGTAGCTAACGTATCGCCCCATGGTTTGTACGGCGTGATTTCAGCTTCTGTGCCACGTTTTACATTAAATAAGCCACAATTGGATAAATTTGCCTCAATTATCCTTGTGATGCTTTCGCTTAATTCGCTCTCCAGCTCTGTTTTACATGCACATTGGGACACAACAAGGCTAATATTACCAACAGTGTTTTCTCTTATGTCAACATACAAAGCAGCTTTAGCAAAATAAGGAAGAAATAACGAAAGAAGTAATATTAGCTGAACGAGCACCTTCATTCATTTCATACCTGTTCTATTTGGACCTCAATTATAGGCCTTTTTAGTAAATATTCCTTTAAGATACTGAATATTGAGCTCTCAATCTTATTTCTTATTTTTTTTGTTGACTGTAAACTAAACGCTGACTCAACTGCTTTTATAATCCTCTGTATGATAGCTGCATCTTCTGACGCTTCGAAAACACCAGGTGCAAATACCTTTGGTTTAGCAAGCAATTTACTTTTCTTGTTGACAATTGCTGTCACTACAACAGCTCCAGCATCCCTCATTCTCTTACGCATTTTTATAACACTACTCTCTGGATAACGTAGCAACATACCGTCAACACCAAAGTAATCAACATCAATTGAATCAACCTTTTCTCCGCTTTCCAAATTAACGATATCACCCGGTGCAATCATTATTGCCTTTTCCACACCGCACTCTTTAGCAAATTTTACATGGGCATGCGTATGAATATACTCACCATGAACTGGAATAGACATTCTAGGTTTTATCAAAGAATACATTTCCCTTAGCTCTGCTTTTACTGGATGTCCAGAGGCATGCACATGCTCCATTTTATCAATGATAACCTCTACACCCATCTTGATAAAGGCGTTGAACATACTGTGTGCACGAGTTTCATTGCCAGGGATGATTTTTGACGAAAAAATTACTGTATCACCCTGTTGCATTTTAAATGCATGGTGACTCTTATTAGCAAGTTTTGAGGTTGCCGCCATTGGCTCACCTTGGCAACCAGTGCAGATCAATAATAGCTTTTCCCTTGGCAAATCTGCTACATCTTTTGCTTCACAAAATTCAACAGAATTGGTTAAATACCCACTATCTTGTGCAACTTTTACTATTCTCCATAAGGACCTTCCAAGTAGAACTACTTTTCTGCCCAGCACCTTTGCAGCTTGGCTTATTGTTTCAATTCGTGCCACGTTTGAAGCAAAAAGCGACACAGCAACTAGCTTTTTAGACCGCCTTATTATGTTATAAATATTGTTATAAATCTCACCTTCTGATTCAGGATTATGTTTGCTCAATATGTTCGTTGAATCGCAAATTGCTGCAAGCAGGTCACCTTTATCGCCAATTTCTTTTAAACGACTTATGTTAGAAGTTAAACCAACAACAGGTTTTGGATCAAATTTCCAATCGCCAGTATGAAGCGCGCTACCCACATTAGTGCTAACCAATATTGAATGTGCTTCAGTAATTGAGTGAGTTACGTTTATAAACTCAACGGTGAAAGGATCTAAATTTATGCTGCCGTTTATATTTACCTCTTTCACAGGTACTATACCCTCTAGCCGAAACTCCTTTAGTTTCTCCTTGAGAAAATTAACCGTGAACTTTGTTGTATATATGGGACATTGCAACTCTTCCCACAAGTAAGGCACTGCACCGCAGTGGTCTTCATGTGCATGCGTAATTATTATTCCAAGCAAATCCTTTTTTCTTTGAGCAATAAAGTTCACATCAACGATTAATAGTTCAATGCCTGGCATAGTTTCATCGGCAAAACCAATACCAAGGTCAATCATAATCCACTTACCTTGGTAATGATATAGGCTTACATTCATCCCAATTCTGCCTACTCCTCCAAGTGGAAGAAATAAAAATTCGTTCTTGTTTATATTCATTAATTTTAAATTATTAAAATGCGAGAATAGCAAAACTTCAGTCTTAAATAAAGGAGTTTATTACTTTCAATAACCCTAAGAGCCTATTCATAATCTTTTCAGGAGCAAAATAGCGAAAGCAAGAACAACCATTTACAAGCTAGTGTTGAGTTTTCGCTAGAAACAAAAAACTACTTGACAATCTTTGCCAATCTCCTTATCATAGCATTGTGGGTGTTTTAAGCCTAAAATTTATCTTTAATCTTTGTATTAAGTGACAAAAGCACAGTATAAAACTAGGCGTCTTATGTTTAATCTTTTGCACTATGTGCACCTCATGTCTTTATTAATTTCACCTAGACTTCTAGGTTTTTGCCTATACAAGCTAAAACGCGCTTATAAGTCGTTTAAGACAGTATAGTACGACAATTTGCAGGATTAGAGAGTGAGCAACTTCTACCATGGGGTTTCTTTTGCCTTTTTTTCTGCTTAGTAAATTTCTTAACGTTTAAGCCAAGGTTAGTTGTAGTTTAAAAGCAGCTAAATTGCAGCGTTTAAGACTTTAAAAAACGCCAATACTGGAAATAAACAATGGCCGGGGTTTCTTTTTCCTTTTTCTCCATTTAGTAAATTTCTTAAAAATTTATTACTAAAGTAGTATCCTGGATTCCAGATACTGTCTTTATTGTCTACAAGTTA
>JAITUS010000105.1 GCA_031286185.1 Rickettsiales bacterium | reverse complement strand
TGTAGAAAAAATGTAAAAGACATGCAGCCGCTATAATTTGATACAATCCGCCAAAAAATACCCCGAGTTTTTTACTGAATTTTGTCATTGAGCCTGCAGATCAAAAACAAGTTTTGAGTTAGAAATACCCTTGCTGTTATGGTAACAAGACTGGCGAAGGTTGTTAAGTAGTTTTTTCGCATATGTCGAAACTGGTTTGTTTGCAATAGATCTATTAACTTCCGGTTGCTGCCAAACGAGCTATAGCTAAAAATTTACCTATCAATCTCACCAAAAACTATATCGAGCGAACCAATAATTGCTGCAATGTCAGCAAGCATGTGTCCTTTTGACATGAAGTCCAAGGCTTGCAAATGTGCAAAGCCGGGTGCTCTTATTCTGCACCTATAGGGTATATTAGTGCCATCTGAAACTATATATACCCCAAACTCACCTTTTGGTGCCTCAACAGCTGCATAAGCTTCACCTTCTGGCACACGATACCCTTCTGAGTAAAGCTTAAAATGGTGAATGAGAGCCTCCATGGACGTTTTCATCTCTGCTCTTGGCGGTGGAGCAATCTTTCTATCTTCAGTTTTCACTGGTCCTTCGGGCATTTTTTCTATGCACTGCTTTACCAAACTAATAGATTGCCTAATTTCTGCCATCCTGACCAAATAACGATCATAACAGTCACCATTTTGGCCGATTGGTATATCAAAATCCAGTTGGTCGTATATCTCATATGGCTGGCTTTTTCGCAAATCCCAAGCAAGCCCAGCAGCACGCAGCATTGGTCCGCTAAAACCCCAGTCAAGCGCCTGTTTTATCGATATTTCACTGATTCCTACAGTACGTTGTTTCCATATCCTATTTTCTGTCAGAAGCTCATCAACATCATCTATATACTGCGGAAATTGCTCTATGAACTTTGCGATATCTTCAATCAAGCCTTCTGGGACATCTGCTGCCACTCCGCCTGGCCTAATATAAGCTGCATGAAACCTTGCACCCGAAGCTCTTTCGTAAAATGCCAATATTTTTTCTCTTTCTTCAAAGAGCCATAAAAGGGGAGTCATCGCTCCAACATCCAATGCTTGAGAAGAGATACTGAGTAAGTGATTTAGTATTCTGGTCAGCTCACAAAACAAAACACGCAAATACTTTGCTCTGACTGGCACTTCACATTGCAATAATTTCTCTACACACAGTGAATATGCGTGCTCTTGCGACATTGGTGATACGTAGTCAAGACGATCAAAATACGGCAAAGCTTGGAGATACGTTTTGTGCTCTATTAATTTTTCAGTGCCGCGGTGCAAAAGCCCAATATGGGGATCTGCTCTTTCGATCACTTCACCATCCATTTCCAATACAAGACGCAACACCCCATGTGCCGCTGGGTGCTGAGGTCCAAAATTCAACATCATTGTTTTTAGATCTGGCATATCTGATAACTTAAGATATTGAAATTATATAGACTGAAGTGTGTTAAAAGTCAATCGGAAACCTCTGTTATATAATTGACATTGGTTGCGAAATTATGCAATAACAAAGGATTATAATAATTTGAAGGAGGAAGTTCATGCCTGATCAAAAAAGCTTGCATCGTATGTGGCAATAACCATAGGGTCTGTAGGGCCTTAGCTGGGTATTATGTATCGCTTTAGCACTATTGTAGGGGGGGGAATTCCACACTCTCGTTCAGGAGCGCTTGTGGTGGGCTGGTTGCGTAAGTAATGCAATAAAAGGCGATGAGCTAATAATGTGTGCTTTTAGTAATGAAATCTTAGTTAAAAGGGTTTAAATTCACTGTGTATTTTTATTGAAAAAAATGTGTGTAGAGCATAATGTTGACACTGAGTCTTTATTTAAGTTGATTAATCAAGAAAATCAAAAAGAAAAAGAAAAGGAGAAAATTAAAGAGTTTATTAAATACTTCTATAATTTTGTCTATAATAGCGACCTAAAGATCAATGACAAATTTCTTCTGTTCATTGCAGAAGACGCATACAACTTCATCCTCAAAAAAGAGAAAGAAGAAAGTAAGTTAATGGTAAGCAATGTAAATGATGTACCAGGGATAGAAGGTAATTTTACTATAATTAAAGTAGCAAATGATGACATGCCTTTTCTAGTTGACTCTATTATTGCCACCATTAAGTCGCATAATTTGACTATATGCTATTACAGCAACAGCATAATTAACATCCAAAGAAAAAGTGGCCTTATTAATGAGATTTGCCATTTAGAAGATGATAATGGTGTCAAGGAGTCGGTGATATATGTGGTTATTAAAGGCATAAGTGACAGTTTTGTTGATACATTAAAAGAGTCTCTACACAGAACACTGAAGGCAGTTAATTGCGTTGTAAAAGATTGGCACCGGATGCTGCAGAAGCTTGATGAGGCAAGTCTTTCTGTCATCCCAGTACTTGATATTGGGATCCAGGAAAAAGATTTTCTAGCTTGGTTGAAGAATAACAACTTTGTATTTTTAGGTTATCAAGAATGCATTCCTGATGAAGATGGGAAGTTTGTCCCAAGTGGTAAGGAAAATCTTGGTTTAATGAGAGCAAGTGAAGAGTATCAAAATGTATTGGTTCCTTGTGTGGATCTTGATTGTTTATACATATTGAGGTCAAATCTGATTTCGATAGTTCACCGGCGTACATACATGAATTGTATAGGAGTGAGAGAATTTAATGATCAGGGTAACGTGATAAAGGAACGGCGTTTTTTTGGATTGTTTACTTCTATAGCTGAAGTTCAAGATATTCGAACTATTCCGGTAATAAAGGATAAAATTGAAATAATAGAGAAAAGGGCAGGGTTCATACCGGGTGGCCACAACAATAAGGCTTTAATTTCTATCTTGCAAGCATTCTCTTGTGATGAATTATTCCAGTCCAATGAAGATGAGTTGTTTAAAATTTGTGCTTCGATCATGTCTCTTGCAATTAGACCAATAGTCAAATTGTTTTTAAGAAAGGTGGGGAACTTTATTAGTTGCATAGTGTTGATACCGATGCGTTATGCTAGTGCCAGGTTAATGTTCAAGGTACGCGACATATTGAAGGATGAGATAAATACAAAAGGTGCAGATATTTATAACCATCACATTATAAACGAATATGACTTGATGAAATTGCATGTGGTGCTAAAGGCTGAAGGTGCTAGTGTTCTCGATGATGAAGTTCTGTGTATCGAAAACAAATTGAGAAACATTACAGAAAAGTGGGAAGATCGTTTTATAGATAACCTATATAATACCTTCGGTACTGTTGAGGATGTATTCATCCGTTATTGCAAAGCATTTCCGATAAGCTATCAAGAGAGTTTCGAACCTAACGACGCATATTACGATATGAAGAAATTGGAGATAGTGAGGAAAAAGAAAGTGAGTGAGGTCGATTTAAGACTTACTCGTGACAGTCTCAATTACCAATTAAAGGTTTACACTCCGAGCAATGGCGGCCTTGAATTATCAAAGATATTGAGAATTACTAAGAATTTGGGGGCGAAAATTCTATCTCATAATGGTTATTACATAGAAATCAACGGTGGAATATGGATACACCATTTTGTGTTGTCGAGGGTTGATGAATTAATAGACAACATTACTCTGAAAGAGCAGTTTGAGATAACGCTTGCAAAAGTGTTTAGAGGAGAAATTAAAAATGACTATTTCAACAGTTTGATCATTATTACTGGGCTGGAGTGGAAAGAGGTGCTTCTGATTAGGACGCTAAGTGCTTACCTGAAGCAAACGTCATTTAAATACAACCCAGAATACGTTCAAAAAGTAGTTTCAGAGTATCCAAAGATAGTGAAGTATTTGATACAATTATTTCATGCAAGATTTGATCCTAATATAGATATTGATAGAGCAGAAACTACAGACATCTTCAGAGAGAAAATTGAGGAGCTTCTAAAAGGGATCAGCAATGTTTCACATGATTATGTTATACGTTCGATATTTAACTTGATAATGGCCATTGTAAGGACCAGTTATTATCAAGATGATAAACCATATTTATCTACAAAATTTGATTCAAGTAAAATAAATGGTTTGCCTGACCCGCGTCCATATCGTGAGTTGTACGTGTATTCAAACCTTTTTGAGGGAATACATTTAAGAGGAGGGAAACTAGCGCGTGGTGGGTTAAGGTGGTCGGATAGGACGGAAGATTTTCGCACTGAAGTTTTGGGGCTCATGAAAGCTCAGATGACGAAAAACGCGGTTATAGTTCCTGTTGGTGCAAAGGGTGGGTTTATAATAAAGAAAGTTTATAGAGATAAAAATATCTTCAGAGAGAAAGGTGTTGAGTGCTATAAGAATTTTATCAGAGGAATGCTTGATATTACTGATAATGTAGTTGATGGTAAAATAATTCCACCAGAAAGTGTGATCAGGTATGATGAAGATGATCCATACTTGGTAGTTGCGGCAGATAAAGGCACTGCTTCATTTTCTGATTATGCCAACCAAATAGCCTCTGAGTATAATTTTTGGCTTGGCGATGCATTTGCATCTGGTGGATCGGCAGGTTACGACCACAAAAAGATGGGTATTACAGCAAGAGGTGCGTGGATTGGAGCACAAAGGCATTTTTGGAGAATGAGTAGGAATATTTATCAAGATGTAACTGTTATTGGAATTGGAGATATGGCTGGCGATCTGTTTGGGAACGGCATGCTGCTTTCAAAAAATATGCGTTTAATCGGCGCATTTAACCATATGCATATTTTTGTTGACCCGAGTCCTGATGCAGAAAAGAGTTTCACAGAGCGTAAACGTCTCTTTGAGTTGCCATTTTCAACTTGGATGGATTATAACAAAGATTTGATTTCTGAAGGTGGTGGGGTATTTGAGCGCAGCAGCAAGCAAGTAAACATTTCTCAAGAAATAAAAAGATGTTTCGACATAACAGAGGATATATTATCTCCAAATGACTTGATCCGATATCTGTTGAAAGCAAGAGTGGATTTTATATGGAATGGAGGAATTGGCACGTTTGTCAAAGCGAGAAGTGAAAGCCATGATATGGTCGGTGACAAAGCAAATGATGAGTTAAGAGTGAATGGTGAGGATATTAAAGCTTCTATGTTCATAGAGGGTGGTAATCTCGGTTGCACGCAGCTTGGAAGAATAGGGTATGCAGAGAAGGGTGGATATATCAATGCAGATTTTGTTGATAATTCGGCAGGAGTAATATGTTCTGATTTGGAAGTTAACATCAAAATTGCATTTGTTTCGATTATGAAAGGAGGGGGCATTCCCTTGGAAAAAAGGAATGAAATACTGGCTAGTATGGTAGACGAAGTTGCATCTAAGGTACTTGAAGATCATAATAGAATTGAAACAAAAGCATTACTTCTTGAGTGCTTGCAAGCCAAGGAAAGGTTAGAGCAGCATCACAGATTATTGCTCAGCTTGGAGAGATCTGGGTTGTTAAACCGAAGTGTGGAATTTCTTCCAGCTGATGAGGAAATAGCGAGAATGTTGACTGGAACAGAGGGCTTTTGTTCTCCTCAGCTTTCTGTCCTGATGTCTTACGCTAGAACAGCAATAGAAAATGAAATTATACTTTCCAGCCTGCCTGAAAAAGATTCCTTGTGTCGTGATTATTTGCTAAACTACTTTCCACAAAAAATGGTAACAGAGTTCAAGGATTACATATTAAAACACCAACTTCGCAGAGAAATTATCTCCACTTGCATTGTAAACGATGTAGTGAATAGGATGGGGTGCATATTTATTAATAATCTAGTTGAAAATACTGGAATCAAAGTGCATGAAGCAGTTAACGTGTATATTGTTGTTAATCGTCTGTATAGTTTAAATAACCTATGGCAGAAAATTGATGAATTGGATGGAAAGGTTGATGTTAATTCATACTTGCAAATAGTGAGAAATGTGCAGAAATTTATTGGTAGAGTATCATTTTGGTTGGTAAAAAACCTCAGCAAACTCGGCTCTGTAGAGTTGGATAATGTTACAAAATTTAAGGATGCAATTGAGACTTTAGGCCAGAACTTAACTGATGTTTTAGATGAACATCTATTGAAGGTCTATCACCATGGGTCTGCTTCTTTAGTGGAGCTTAATATAAATAAAGATCTAGCAAAAAAAGTTGCTGATCTGTGTATTTTGGCCTATGCACTGGACGTTATATCCATTTCTGAGCAGACATCTTTACCTATTCTTGACACTGGTAAAATATACTTTGAGTTAAAGTCGCTACTGAGATTTGATCTAATTAGAACAATTGCTATCAAGATGAAAAGTCGTTCTTCTTATTGGGACCGCAGTTTAATTAATGATTTATTGGATGATTTAAGCAATTATCATTATAAGCTAGCTGTCAAAGTTATAAAATCCACCGGTAACCGTGAAGATAAAGTTCAGGCCTGGGCTCGTAACGATACGGATTGCATAGAACGTTATAATAGTTTCTTAGATGAGATGGTTGCTTCTAAGCTTGATTTAAGTAAATTAATATTTATAATAAGAAGAATTAAAGTACTTGCCTCGCAGGAAAAATGTTCAACATAGGTCTTTCAGAAATTTTAGTTGTAGCACTAGTGAGTATAGTTGTTCTTGATAAGAATAAGATACCTGCATTTATTGACCTTATTAGGAATATATATAGGTATTTTATGATTGCAAAGTCGAGAGTTAGGAATTTGTTAAAAGATGCCGGAATTGAAGATTTGTATAAAGGGTATAGTGTAGAGAAGGTAAATTATATAGTTGGTAAAGATGGTAAGTTTTATCCTAGTTACAATATAGATAATACATCTAAAGGCAATGACAGCGAAGATTCTGGTAGTAGATGATGTACCATCTAATGTTAAGCTTTTAGAAGCTCGACTAAAAGCAGAGTACTATACAGTTATCGTAGCTCATGATGGTAAAGAAGCTATAGATTTGGTAGCAAGGCAGCAGCCAGATATTATATTACTCGATATCATGATGCCGAAAGTAAATGGCTTTGAAGTTTGTAAGAGCCTAAAGAGTGACCCCTTAACAACCCATATTCCAATAATTATGGTGACTGCGCTGCATGACACTCACGATAGAGTGCAGGGCATTAATGCTGGTGCAGATGACTTTCTAACTAAACCAATAGATGAAACTGCTCTGTCTGCGAGAATCAAGTCCCTCACGCGCTTGAAGATGGTAATAGATGAGTTGCGTTTGAGAGGAGAAACTAACGCTGAGATTTGTGGGGTAGCAGGAAGCAGTATTATGGATTATTCCAACCAGATTTTTGATGCTAACATACTTGTTGTAGATGAGGATGTCTTTCAAGCGGAACAGATATATAATGTACTGAGTCAACGTTTTGGTTCAATTAAAGTGCTGAATGATCCAACTGAGGCATTGAAGATTGGTATTGAAGATAACCACGACCTGATTATTTCTGACATGCAATTTTCGCAAACTGATGGTCTACGTTTGTGTTCTGAGTTTCGCAGTAAAGTAGAAACACGTTACACGCCAATTCTGATTCTCTCTGAGGATTATGATAAAAACAATTTAGTAAAAGCACTTAACGTGGGCGCTAACGATTACTTAACAGTACCGCTGGATGAGAGTGAGTTAATGGCAAGAGTTAATTTGCAAGTGAAACGTAAGAGGTACCAAGACGCCTTGAGAATGAACTTGTTCAATAATGCAAAAATGTCCATAAAGGATCCGCTAACTAACTGTTATAACAGAAGGTATTTTGATGCGCACTTGAAAAACATCGTTAAGGATTCTGTAGAAAAGAATAGAAGATTATCTCTTATGATACTTGATATAGACTATTTTAAGGTAGTAAATGACGATTTTGGGCATAGTGCTGGGGATGAACTTTTAAAGCAAATGCAGAAGAGAATCTCTGAAAATATCAGAGTGACGGATTTGCTAGCTAGGTTTGGTGGTGAGGAATTTGTTATTGTAATGCCAGATACCAATATATTAGATGCATACACTGTTGCAGAGAGAATACGCGAAATTATTGCCACAGAACCTTTTGTGTTCTCAGGCGAGAACACAACTCATAGTGTGACTGTGAGCATTGGAATTGCAGAAATGCAAAAATCTGATCTTGATAACATTAAAAAATTTATAGTACGCGCTGACAGATACCTATATAAAGCAAAAAATAGTGGCAGAAATAGAGTAGTTACTGGCTAACTCAGAGTGTGACGGCATAAAAATTACCGTCAATTCAAACTCACAATTTCAAAAAAAAGTTGTTGCATACAAAAAATATCTATGGTATAGGCACTGAAATTTACATAATTTAGTAACAGCTTTGGAGGGTTTATGAGAGAAGTTGATCAGGAACTATTTGATGCCGTAAAGCAAGGTAATCTTAGTAGGGTTAAAAGATGCTTTAATAGAGGTGCTAGTATTCACGCCGTGTATACTATTCTAGACATAAAGCCCGTACATGTTGCTGCCAGAGAAGGTCATCAAGAGATTATAGAGTTTCTCCTAAATAAATAAGAAGGCAAGTGTTAACGATAGAGATAAAGATAATTGGACACCATTGCACTATGCTGCTAAAAGAGGTCACCTGGAAGCCATACAGTTCCTACTAGAGAAAGGTGCTGACATTAATGCTAGGGATGGTGATGGTAAAACACCTTTAGATGTTGCTGGGAAAGAGGAACGCATGAAAATTGTAAATATGTTAGGTGGTGTAAAACCAAAGGTTGTGGAACGTGGGTCAAGTAACGTTTATTTTGGCTCAGAAAAAGTACAAGGGCTAGATAGAAAGTATTCAGGTGATGAATTAGAATCTGCTAAGAAGGGCATAGTAGAGTATCTTAAATATAGAGAGTATATCTATTTACAAATAGTGAGAGGAAAAAATAGAGGTGTGAGTGCTTGGCATTATGTATTGGTTGATCCAGGTAAAAAAGAAATGTTTCTGGAGCGATCTAAGACAGGTTCATTAGATGTTGCAGATTACGGTAAAGTTCTATATTCTGGATGGGGTCAAGATCCACCTGAAAGCATCTCAGATAGGATTAAAAGAGCATATTTCTGCATGGATGATAGAGATTTAGAAAAAGAACATGCTAACCTCAGTGTTAAAGATAGCAATGCTTTACATGATGCTGCTAGAAATGGTGAACTAGAAACAGTGAGATACCTTATTAAGGAGGGGGTTAATATAAATAGTGCTGACAAAAGTGGCTGGACATCACTACATCATGCTGCTTATGGTGGTAGCTCAAGAGTTGTACAGTATCTAATAAATAACGGTGCTAACATTCATGCTGAAGATACTGTTTGCGGTAGAAAGCCAGTACATATTGCTGCTAGAGAAAGTCATATAGGCATTATGAAGCTCTTTCTAAACAAGGGTACGAGAATCAGCGATGCTGGCGGAAACAGTTGGACACTACTGCATTATGTAGCGTGGACTGGTAATTTAGAAGCAGCAAAATTCCTGATTAATGAAGGAGCTGACATTCATGCAAAAGATGCTACCAATGGTAAAAAACCTATACATACTGCAGCTTGGGAAGGTCATGCAAATATTGTAGTATCTGCTCAGTGGAGCGGCAGAAAGCGGTTAAATAAGCAAAATTGTTAGAATAAAGTGGGCTAAATAAGATGTAATGTGGTTGATTTGTTAACACTTTGCACGCTTTTAGGCGAAAAATAGATCA
>JAITUS010000091.1 GCA_031286185.1 Rickettsiales bacterium | reverse complement strand
ATTATGTTGTTTACCGCAAAAACTCATATTTTACACAATCGGAGCGAGGAAATACATTCCTTGAGCGAATAATTTCGTTATACTTAACATGGAAGCAAAAGGAGCTAAATCCTTTCCACGTATCTGTTCAGGGGACCGGCTAAGGAACAAGCAAAAAGACTTTAAATGATCTATTTTTCGCCTAAAAGCGTGCAAAGTGTTAACAAATCAACCGTATTACACTTTATTTAGCCCACTTTATTCTAACAATTTTGCTTATTTAACCGTTTTCTGCCGCTCCACTGAACAGATACCTTTCCACAGCCTCTTATCTATCGTTTCTTAAACCGCTCACCTGAATGGATACAGGCCCAGTAGCAGGACGTGATACACTATCTTGCTAAGTAATTATAAATAGCTGTAATAATATCACTACTATCACAGCCCGTTTGAGCAAGTTCAGCATTTCCACCGCAATCTCTTCCAGTTACAGTAGATACCAGCTCTTTTGCGCTGATCTTATCAGTTAAGTCTTTACTTACTTTGACAATCAGCACTGTTTTGTTTTTTTCCGTTGCCGTGAAAGCTATTACAGTTTTTGGTCTTTGTTGCTGCAGAACAAATTCCCTTATTATACTTGCTGGAATGTCAGTAAAAGAGTGGCTTACGAAATTTATTCCATTTATTTCAGTGCTTTTTATGTTCTCTGTGCTTATGAGCTTTTTATAAAGGTTTTTTATTTTAGCTTCGGATTCCTTGTGCTCTTGGCTTAAAATACTGAGTCGATTTGTTATTTCACTTATTGGCACTTTTACGGATTCTGCGACTTTTTTCAAGTTAATTTCATTATCACGCACATAATTAATTGTTTTTTGACCGGTCAAAGCTTCGATTCTTCTTACTCCAGATGCAATAGAACATTCTGTTACTATCTTAAACAGGCCAATTTCTCCAGCGTGCCCCACGTGCGTGCCGCCACATAACTCTTTTGAATCTCCAATGCTTACCACTCTTACTTGGTCGCCATACTTTTCACCGAATAATGCCATAGCTCCTTCGTCTATTGCCTGATTCATGCTCTGAATTTTTGTAGACGTGGAAAAATTTTCTCTGATTAGAGAGTTTACCACATCTTCTATTGCAAACAGTTGATCCTGAGTCACTTGAGTGTTGTGGCTGAAGTCAAATCTCAGTCTGTCCGGTGCAACTAAGGACCCCTTTTGAGTAACGTGATCACCCAGGATCTTTCTCAATGCAAAGTGCAGAAGATGTGTAGCTGAATGATTTCTTCTTAGGTCTTGCCTTCTTTTCTTGTCAATACTGGCTGTAACTGTGTCACCTTTACAAACTGAGCCAGATTTAACTACGCACCTGTGCAAATACAGGTCATTAATCTTATTGGTATTCTCTACTGTGATTACACCTAGGTCTGATGTCATTCCAGCGCGTGATGCTGGCTGGATCCCAGTGTCAGCTACTTGGATGACAGGAGAGATAATGAAACTTCCAGTGTCCCCCACCTGTCCACCTGATTTGCCATAAAAAGGTGTTTTATCAAGTATAATGGTTACCTTCTCTCCTTCTTTTGCAGAATCAATAACTTCATTTTTAGGGGAAATTATGGCTATCACTTTTGCATCCTTTACCTCACTAAACTCATAACCGACAAATACTGTTTTGCCAAATTCATTGATCAAATCGAACCATATTTGCTCAACAGACTTTTCACCAGATCCAGCCCATTTAGCGCGCGCCCTCTCTTTCTGCTCTTTCATTGCGTCATCAAAACTTTTTTGGTCAAAATTTATTTTCCTCTCTTTTAAAATATCAAGTGTGATATCCAAAGGAAAACCATAAGTGTCATATAGCTTAAACGCCGATTCTCCTGGCAGAGTATCGCCTGGTTTTAAATCTGCAGTGAATTTTTCTAAGAGATTAATGCCTTTCATCAAAATATCTTTAAAGTTCTCTTCCTCTGATTTTAACGTTGTCTCTATTGAACTTTTGGCTCTAATTAGTTCGGGATAAACATCTCCCATATAAGCTGAGCTTGAGCTATCTATCAGCACTGGAAAAATGCGATGGAGTAGAGAGTCATTATATCCAAGCTGATGAATATAACGTGCAGCTCTTCTGATTAATCTGCGTAGTACGTAATTTCTCCCTTCATTTCCAGGGAGTATCCCTTCTGCAATTAGAAATGCGGCTGCACGAAGATGGTCTGCGATGATCTTGTGAGCTATTTTATTTTCTGTATTTCCACAGAGCTCTTGCGACTTATTCATTAGAGCGGAAAATAGATCAATATCGTAATTATCGTGAACGTTTTGCATCACGGCAGCTATTCTCTCAAGGCCCATTCCAGTATCGATGCATTTTTTTTGCAGTTTTTGTAAATTGCCTTCTTCATCTTTATTGAATTCCATAAACACCAAATTCCAGATTTCAACAACTCTATCGCCATCTTGTAAATTAGGTTTTGCATGGTCATAAAAAATTTCAGAACATGGACCACATGGACCAGTATTGCCCATGCTCCAAAAGTTGTCATCTGTTGCAATTCTGATGATTTTATCATCCGAAAAACCACTTACCTTGCGCCAAATCTCGTATGACTCATCATCAGTGTGGTAGACAGTTATGGATAATCTGTTTTTGTCAAGAGACAATTCTTCGGTAATAAATTTCCACGCAAGTTCTATCGCAGTTTCTTTAAAGTAATCACCGAAACTAAAATTTCCGAGCATTTCAAAAAATGTATGATGTCGAGTTGTATAGCCAACATTTTCAAGATCGTTGTGCTTGCCGCCCGCTCTTAGACATTTTTGACTCGAGACAGCACGTTTCATTTCAGTTTTTTGTAACCCGGTGAAGATGTTTTTAAACTGCACCATACCAGCATTTGTAAACATGAGTGTTGAGTCATGCTCTGGGATCAAAGGAGAAGAAGAAACCTGCTTGTGATTGTTACTTACAAAAAACTTTGTAAATCTTTCTCTAATTTCGTTTAGCTTCATCGTTTTTATTGAGATTATCTGTGCATAATAAGTTGTAATGAGAGTAAAATCAATTCATCGATCTAGATATTAATATATACATTATTTGGTATAATAAAAGTAATACTTACATAAAATTTTTAATAAAAAGACATAGACTGAAACTTTCAAATTGCTAGTATAGTGAATATTAATAAATTTAGGAATAGATGTATGACAAAAAGATCACAAAACGCCTCACAAAGAGAAGAAATGACCCCATCAGAGAAAAGATCAACAATTACTATTTCTTCTAGCTTGGAAGACATAGAGAAAGGAAGAAAAATATACTTTTCATTGAAAGGAAAGGGGTTGACGATTGATGCTTTTAGTATATCTGACAATTCACACAGGTTATACTTTGTTGCTGGGATGGCAAAAAAGATTCTCACTCTTGAAGGGCATTGTAGATTGATGATTAACAATATTATTTCAGATCTGAAGAGTGGGAGAATAAAAAGCAAAACAGAGTATGATTTCAGAAAATTCGACGAAAGATATCTAAAAGATCTAAAAGGACTTTTAAGTCAAAAGGCTACAACAACTAGTTTACAGGAAGACTCTACTACTGAAGGAGTTGAGCATGAGACGCAGGCTACTGGGGAAGTTGGTACTACTGATAGTGCAACAACAGAATTATTTAATTCTAGCCAAGTGGAAGAATCTACTAATGAAGAGGTTGACTATGAGACGCAAGAAGATAGCGAATATGTTGCTGTAGAACTAGATTATTTAGAAGAACAAGAATTTGATTTTACATCAAATGAAACAACCAAAGAGATTAACTACATAATGGAAGAAATAAAAAGGTCGAATGCTAGTCATGGAATTACAACTGAAAATATAGAATATGTTCAAGATATGACAAGAAGAAATGTTGCTTTTTCCTCTGGTAAAGTCACATCAAAAAACGTACCAGCATTTTTTGAGTTGAGTAGTACAAATGCGACATTACCTCAATAAACGAATCAGGAATTACTGGCACAACAGTAGCAGGATTATCAACATTGAGTGCTTATATTACAGCACCAGTATTATTATTAGTAGCAGCTGCTGTTACTGTGGGTGGATGCTGGTTTTTGCGTAAAAATAAAAAGAAGAGAGAAGATAGTTATGATGTTGAAAAAGCTGGTGTAGAAAATGAAGTAGAAGCTCCATTTTCTGAAGAGCAGAATTCTCTGCTTGATGAAGTAAACATTGAGCCAGGAACATATCGGTCTTTCCGACTTGATGATATTTAATCAGTATGTAAAAGCCGCCATACTAGACTCTATTTACAAATTTTATTAGGGTAGGGATAGAGGAAGGATGGTGGCTTAGATTACGATATGGAATTACTTAAGAGCACTTGTGGAAGTAGTGTATCATGCGCATCAAGTAGTGATAAATGGTTTAAACAATAAACTGAGTAATTTCTCCTAAAAGGCTTTTAGATTAGGTCTAAACTAAGCAGAAAAAAAGCAAAGATTGTTAGGGTGTCATCCAAGTAGCCTTTTTTATCATTCCAGTGCCCTCTTCTTGTTATCCCAGTGCTCCGACACTGGGATCCAGGATACTACTTTAGTAATAAATATTTAAGAAATTTACTAAGTAGAGAAAAAGGCGAAAAAAGCCCCGGTCAGTATTTATTTTCAGTATTGGCGTTTTTATGTCTTAAACGCTGCAATTTAGCTGCTTTTAAATGCAACTAGCCTAAGCTATAATGTTTAAGAAATTTACCAGGCAGAAAAAAGACAATAAAACCCCGTGGTAGCTAGTTATTCCACTCTCTATTTTAAAATCTGACGTTGGGTGATGTCTTAAACGACTTATAAGCGCGTTTCA
>JAITUS010000063.1 GCA_031286185.1 Rickettsiales bacterium | reverse complement strand
CTGTTGAAGTAATAAAGCGAAGTGAGTTACACACTTTCGTCGTATTGCCAAAAAGATGGGTTGTTGAGAGATCTTTTGCTTGGTTAGAAAAATGCAGACGATTGTGGAAAAATTGCGAGTGGAAACTCAACACTAGCTTACAGATGATTGTTCTCTCCTTCATTTCTCTCCTACTACGAAGATTTTAAACAGGTTCTTACACAAATTTATTGAATGTAGTTGGTTAGTGTATATGTTGATAAGTAAATTGGTTTTATACATACGAGACAGCAGAAATTTACTTATCAACTATACACTAACTATAATTTGTACACCGCCACACAAGGCGTGAATTGGAAGTATTTTTTGATTTCACAATACAGCTTAGGCGATTTAGATTCAATTTTTATAATTTTCTTGTTGATTGACAAGACGGTATCTTTTTTTCTACTTAGTAAATTTCTTAATGCTTACAGCTAAAAATCAACCGGGAATAGCAGTGTGCGACTTTGGACCTTTTTCTTTCTGTGGGCTTCAGCCTCACATCCTTCTAATGCCCCCGAAGGGTGATGCAAAAAGTTTTCTGAGCCTGCACAACTAGAAAAATCTTTATACAAACTGCTTTTTTCAAACTCTTCAACTTTCTTTTCATTATTTCGTGAGCCATGTTCAGAAAAATATTTATCTGCCTTGTGAATATATAAACTAATCAACTCAGAAAAAGTGTAATCATCACTAGAGGATTTTAAACATGTGATTAGCAATTTGTGTACATCTTTATCAACTTTTTTAGGATCAATACATTCATCATTCTTTCTTAATATTATATGTTGCTTAAAAAATTTTTCATCCTCTTCAAAGCCTTCAAAGACCTCTTTCTTTTGGTAATCTTTTTCCCTACCACTTTTTTCTATCTTTTCTATTTTTGTTGCAAGCTGCGCTGGTTGTTTAATTGTCTTATCTTCCTCTCGATTAAAGTACATCGTGTAAGGAGTAATTGAATTTACGATTTTATGTGTCTTCCAGTGACAACCAAAAATCCTTAGTATTAGTTTAAGTATCGGAGCAAGAAGAATTTTTAATTTTGCTATAAAACCAAAATAATAAAGAGAGGCTTGTTTGAGTGAGCTAGCAGCATTGCTAACGATGCACCTCAAATGTACATCATTATCCTTAAAGTTTTTATGAACCTCTGCTGCTACATGTCCACCCAGGCAGTCCCCAAATAATATGATATTATCTGGTTTGATTCCTTTCTCGAATAAGTTAGTTACAACTGCAATACCAGATTTAACTCTATTGCTACGTATCGATGAGCTGTTTCTACTTAAACCAAGTCCAGGATAATTAAAGAGATGTACAGTAATACCTTGCTCTGTAGCCCAATTCCAGTTTTGGGAATAGTCTTTGCTAGGGCTCAACACTCTATTTCCGCCAATAAAATATACCAGATGTTTTTCACTTTGGTTATTGTCTTTATTCTTACTAGGAAGCGTAATTGTCTGGATTTTCATCCCATTTCGAGTTCTTACAAACTCTTCCTTAGTTTTTATTGTAGTTTCCTCTTTTGCCGTCATGTCAAAATCCTCACCATATTAACTTAATAATACATAAAATTTTTAAAAAGTCAATCTTTATGAATAAAATAAACTTTCTAAAATTCATTGAGTTATGCTTTAAAACGGTGATGCCGGGGTGTGAGTATAACAACTATCAGTATATAAAAGTTATAGCAGACAGGCTGGAAGCGGCAAGTGCCAGTGAAGTGAGGCACATAATATTCAATATGCCTCCACGCTCGATGAAATCCATGTGCGTCAGTGTTGCATGGCCTGCATGGATACTGGGAAATCAACCAACCGCGAGAATAATAGTTGCGAGCTATTCTCAGCGGCTTAGCGAAAAGCACTCGCTCGACACAAGGTGTATAATGCAGTCCAGTTGGTATAAGGAATTATTTCCGGAGGTAGAACTATCCAAAGAACAAAATACCAAATACAAATTTCAAACAGCGCAGAGAGGATACAGAATTGCAACATCTGTTGGTGAAACACTAACCGGCGAAGGTGGTGATTTCATTATCGTGGATGATCCACTAAGCTCCACTCAAGCTTTGAGTGAAACGCTTAGAAAGCGTGCCACAAGCTGGTTTGATCAGACTTTAGTAAGTAGGCTCAACAATAGAAAAAAAAGGAGTAATTGTTCTTGTGATACACAGGCTCCATCTGGAGGACTTAACCGGACACCTTCTCTCCAAACCGAAAAACATATGGTACCACGTTTGCTTACCGGTGATATCTGAAAATAAGGAGATCATTTACTCGATCAAAAAGTCATCACATCCTGTTCCTGTCGTCCAAGTAACTGCAACCAGACGGTTGTATAACACAACAGCACCATGCGCTGCACCTGCAATGATATTATATTCAAGAGAAGATGACCAGCCGCTATACCCCCTAGGTGGAGGAAAAGAGGAAGTTGAGATGATAAAGGTTGAACTTGGGAGTTATGCTTTTGCTGCGCAATATCAGCAGAACCCTTTGCCGCTTTCAAGTGGTATAATCAAACTAGAGTGGCTGAAGCGCCATAGAAATTTTCCTGACGATCTCTCGCATGTAACACAAAGTTTGGACACTGCGGTTTCAACAAGCAATTCTAGCAACTTCAGCATCTGCACCACTGGGCAAAAGTGGGCAATAAATTCTATTTGCTCGATGTATACCGCGCAAAACTTGAGTATCCAAAACTTAAAGAGTAAGTTCTGTCGCTAGCTGCAAGATGGACACCGCACGCAATTTTAATTGAAGCAAAAACAAGTGGTCAGCAATTGGTGCAAGAGATAAAGGCAAGCAGTGATTTACCCGTTATTGAAGTAGTACCACATGATGACAAACTCGCTCGATTCCACCGGATTGTTCCAATTATAGAGTCTGGAAAAGTTTTTCTGCCGCACCAAGCGATATGGCTCAATGACTTTGAGTATGAGATTTTAATGTTTCCAGAAGCACATCACAATGACCAAGTCGACAGCACCGTGCAATATTTGCAGTGGATGAGAGAAAGCATCTCTCGGGTCGCAGCTATACGAACATTGTGATTTGAGCCTGCCAGGAGGATGTCATCCCAGTGTCGGCTACTTGGATGACAAAAAAGGCTGCTTGGTGTATTTTCGTATCAGAAAACACTCGCTAAGGTACTTTTTGGCCGCTTATAGATAAACTATAGGTACTTCGTTTTTTGTAAGCTTTCTCTGTCTTTGGTAATTTGTTTTAACATAGATAAAATAAACTGTGTATTTTTTTAATAAATTGACTATGCTAAAAACATGCAAAAACGCTATGCAACTGTTTGTCTTATATTACTTCTTATAATTGGCACATTATTTTTAGTGCGTCCTATGATTTTTCCATGCTTAATATCTATCGTTGTTGCATATTTATTTAATCCGCTAGTAGTAAAGTTTGAGGAGTATAGAATACCACGCCTATATTCTGTAATTTTTATAATACTTGTCCTACTAATGATTTTTGTATTAGCTGTTACATTTGTTTTACCTATCATATATGTTCAAATCACCTCGATATTGAATTTTTTAGTCAGTAAAGCACCTTCGTTAAAACTCAAAGTTATTCCATCTGCGTTAGAATTTCTTAATATAAAAACAGAAGATGGTTTGTTTGATCACTTATCTGAAAGTCTAGCAAAAAATTACGGCGATTATATATCTTATTTCGTAAATGCCTTCGATATTACCAGTAATTTTATAATCCAGGTGTTAAGCTCGAGCTTTAGCTTGATTCATACAGTATCATTAGTGGTAATCACTCCGGTGATGTTCTTTTATGTATTGCGTGATTGGCCTTTAATTGTAGCAAAAGTTAGTAAATTAGTCCCTGTTCCTTACAGAGAAAAAGTTGCAGATTATTTTTCAAAAGTGGATTTCATTGTATCTAACTACCTAAAAGGACAGGCGAATGTATGCATTTTTATGATGATTTTTTACTCTATAGGCCTTAGTATAATTGGGTTGAGACATTCTGTCGCTATTGGAATTTTATCGGGGACACTAACATTTATACCTTATATAGGGCTATTATTATATACTATGATTGGGTTTTTGAGCGCTGTTACTCAATTCAGTGGATGGTTTGAAAGCACTGCTGTTTTAATATTATTTGGTGTTGGACAGTTGATGGATGCAAATATACTGGTTCCTTTGTTGATAGGAAAAAAAGTTCATATACATCCAGCTGTAATTACTCTTGGGGTTACCGTATGTGCTTCATATTTTGGATTTATGGGTATATTACTTTTTGTTCCAATAATAGCAATGTTTTATGTATCAGTGGAATGTATAACCGATAAATATCTTAAAAGTGAGTTTTATAGAAATGGCTAACAGGTTTTTTGCATTGTAATAAGGAGAGGGAATACCTAATGTACTCAAGGAGAGTAAGTAAATTTTGACGTAAAAGTTACCGTCAGGAACACAAAATGTCTAGTGTGCAATTAAATTTATTTAACAACAATCAAGCTGATTATAGCCGGCAAAACTTCATTATCTTGGATGAAAATAAACATGTGTACCGCTCAGTCATTGATGATTTATCTTGGAAATGTCTGATCCTTTTTGGGCCTAAAAGTTCTGGTAAAACTCATCTTGCTCACATTTGGCAATCGATGAATGATGCAATCTTTATCAATGTGAACAGCTTTATAAGCGAGATTAGATATAGCAACGCTTTTATTTTAGAAGATATACAAAACGTTCAGGATGAAGCAATGTTACTGCATTGTTATAACTACATGAAAGAAAATAACAAGAGATTGCTTATTACTTCTTCAACTTCACCAAACAAGCTTAATTTTAAGTTGAAAGATTTAAGTTCTCGCATATTATCAACCATCAGCATAAAAATTCCATCAGCGAGTGAGGAATTGTTAAGGATTATGTTGATGAAACGGTTTTCAGATAAACAGTTGAAAATTGATTTGAAAGTGATTGATTATATTTTGGCAAGGGTAGAGCGTTCTTTTTACAGCATTAGTGAAATTATAGAAAAGATAGATGATGAATCTATGGGATCAAATGTTACCCTTCCTTTTATTAGTGCTTTATTGAAAAGAGATACTATGTGATTTCTTCTTTCAACAGAGCATATATACTAAAAATTTATTAACATCTGTAGCACTAATACAAGAGTTACCGTTTAGTTGTGCTAGCGCTATAAAAACATTATATTATAATGGATATAAGTAGATACGACCAAGAAGTGGTATATTATAGCAAAACTCACTTTGCAAGGTGCTTTCTATAGATTTGATGTTATAATTTAACTATGGTAAGAGTAAGATCAAATCTAAAAAAAAATTAAACGAAGGTTTATTATACTTATTCTATTGGTAAATGTTTTATTTATCTCATATTTTTTATTAAGAAATACGAGTAACATTTCCAATCAAACTATAGTCAAAGAAATAAATATAGGAGCTGATAATGAAAAGAGAGCAGTTACAGAATAAAAAAGAGAATATTTACATAACGTATTACATAGATACTTTGGTATCAGAAAGGTCTGCTACGCAAAATACTTTAGAAAGTTATCGTTCAGATTTACGTCAACTTGAAGATTTTTTGTTGGAAAGCGGCACTACTTTAGTCAGCGCAAGCAAAACTAATATTAAAGATTATGTGAAATCTCTATGCACACAAAAGAAATATAAAAGTAGTTCTGTATCAAGAAAGATATCTGCTATGAAAAATTTTTATAAGTGCCTATTTAATGATGGAATAATAGATTTCAATCCAGCTCCAGCTAATGATGATGAATTGAAAAATCCAAAAGTTTCTCGTCCTTTGCCAAAATATTTGAGCGTCAAAGAAATGCTCTTGTTAATGGATGCAGTAAGAAAATCAGCGAGCGAATCGAATAAAGAAACAAGCGGTAGAAGGTTATGCGCTATTTTAGACATACTTTACTCTTCCGGCATGCGTATTTCTGAACTGATTAATATGAAGTTATGTGAGGTGTTACATTTAGCAAACAGTAATGACAAAGAAAGTTATATAATAATAAAAGGAAAAAGTGGTAAAGAGAGGCAAATTCTTTTTAATGAGCAAGCGCTGCGAAGCCTTAGAAATTATTTATCAGTTCGTAACAATCTGATTCCTGACGGACAGGAGTCTGATTGGTTGTTTCCAGGTAATAGACCTAATAAGCCGATTACTAGGCAGAGAATCGGTCAATTAATTAAGGAATTAGCAAGAAAATGCAATATTGATGAAAACAAAATCTCTCCACATGTGATTAGACATTCTTTTGCTACCCATCTACTGGATAGTGGAGCAAGTATTGTGCTGATACAAAAAGTTCTTGGTCATACTAACCTTTCTACAACACAAATATATACTCATGTTGCTAACGAAAAATTGAAGGACAAATTAGCTGACTTACATCCTATCACTCAGACAATCAATAGTTAAACTTATTGTTTTTAATTTGCAGTAGAGCTAAACTCAAGTAAGTTTATCTGAGTTTATGATTTCAGGCTTATTGTTTAATTTTTTTCTTATATTATGGGAGGTGCTTTATACTTCAGTTACTCTTCCTATACTCTTCTTTCCTGCATGCATAATAACTATTTTCCTTGCCTACTCAGTAAAGGTTGTATTGTTTATGCTTCGTTTATTATGTGGAGTTGAATACGCAATTAAGGGGATAGAAAATGTTCCAAAGCAGCCATTTATAATTGTTTCTAAGCACCAATCTCCGTTTGAAACATTTATTTTTATACTTTTATTTAGAAACGCAGTTTTTATTTTAAAACGTGAACTGAAGTGGATTCCATTTGTTGGTTTGCACCTCATGGCGCTTAGGATGATTTTTATTAACCGCTTGGATGGTATCAGCTCTATACGCTATATTGTTAAGTTAGCTAAGATGCGTATAAAAGAAAATAGAAGCATAATAATATTTCCTGAAGGCACCAGAACAGTTGCAAAACAAAAAGCAAAATATCGACCAGGTGTCGCAGCTTTATATAGCGTATTATCTGTTCCTGTATTACCAATTGCTTTAAATACCGGTTTATTTTGGCCAAAGAGTATACTTTCTATAAGAAAAAATCCCGGAAAGGCAATAATAGAGATATTACCTCCGATATACCCTGGGTTAAGTAGGGATGAATTCTTGAGAAATCTAGAAAAAGCTATTGAAGAGAAAAGTAGCGAATTGGCTGCAGAAAAAACTAGTATTGCAAATTAGTGAAAAAATTCCATAATAAGAAAAGAGTACAGTGTTTTAGGTATTAATATATGGCAAACCATAAGAGTGCTAAAAAAATGATAAAGGTAATAGCGAAGCGCACTTTGATAAATAAAATGCGCAAAAGTAAAACCCGCACTGCTATCAGGAAATTGGTTGATATAATCAAGTCTGGTGATAAAGAAAATGTCACTATAGCATTTCGAAACGCTGAATCTAATTTGCACAAGTGTGTAAATAAAGGTGTTATTCATAAAAACACTGCTGCACGTAAAATAAGTCGCTTAAATGCAAAAGTAAAAGCGTTGATAACTGCTTAGTGTGGTTAATCTAAAGTTAACTAGGTTAATATATACTCCTAGGTTTGTATGCTTTGTATAGAATTTGAGTGCATAAGTGATGGATAAAAAAGCGTTATTAGAATTAAGCAACGGATTAAAGATTGAGCTACCCATATTAAACGGAACAATAGGCCCTGATGTATTAAATATTAAGGATTTGTACAAGACAACAGGGTTATTCACTTATGATCCAGGGTTTGTTTCCACAGCTTCGTGTTCTTCCGCAATTACATTCATTGATGGAGGTGAAGGAGTTCTTAAGTATAGGGGACATAGTATAGCTGATTTAGCAGAGAATAATAATTTTACTGCTGTAATTTACCTATTACTCTATGGTGAGTTGCCTAATTTAGAGCAACACAAAAAGTTTCTTCTGAAAATGGAGGAATTATCTAAAGTGCCAGAGCAGGTTGTAAACGTAGTTAAAGCATTTCCAAAAACTGCTCACCCTATGTCGATTTTGATTGCATGTTTTGCAAGTTTGTCAGCACTTTACCATGAGAGACATGGCAACAACGTCAATAGTGAAGATCTAGATTTTGGAATTTCTGCAATAGCGCAAGTTACTGCAATTATTGCAATGATATACAGGCATATCAACAATCAGGAATTTATAAATGCCAATAATGAATTGAGCTATAGTGAAAATTTCTTAAGGATGATGTTTGGCGATGTTTTTGATAACGATAAGAGTGCCCTTTTCGCAAAAGCTCTGGATAAAATATTCACTCTTCATGCTGACCATGAACAGAATGCTTCTACAGCGGCTGTCAGGTTGGTGGGATCAGCCGGTTCTAGTTTGTTTTCAAGCCTCTCTGCAGGAGTTGCTACACTTTTGGGGCCGGCGCATGGCGGAGCTAACGAGGCAGTTATAAATATGCTAAAAGAGATAGAGCAAAGTGGAGATATAGATAAATTCATTGAAAAAGCTAAAGATGATAAAGATCCATTCAAATTAATGGGGTTTGGTCATCGTGTTTATAAAAATTACGATCCACGCGCACGCATATTGAAGGACACCTGTAATGAGGTTTTGGGTAAACTGGAACAAAGTAGTGAACTGCTCAAGATTGCAAAAGGACTTGAAGAAATAGCTTTAAAGGATGAGTATTTTGTTGTGCGCAAGCTATATCCGAACGTTGATTTTTACTCAGGTATAATAATGAACGTCATTGATATTCCTTCGAATATGTTTACGCCTATTTTTGCACTTGCAAGAACTACTGGTTGGGTTACTCAGTGGTATGAAATGGCAAATGACAAAGAAACTAAAATCAGTAGACCAAGGCAGCTCTATGTCGGTAAGTAAATCTTCATGAGACCTCTCGCATAGTTTTTAACAGCGCGCTAGGCACATACCCAACATAAAAAAACTACTTGACAAACTCTGTCAACCCTTTTACCATAGTAATGAAGCTATTATTTAACTTCCCAATCTGTGCAGGTTAAAATGACAAGAAAACTTGTATTTGGCGTACTATTGTTTAATTTTTTGCACTATGTGCACTGCATGTCTTTTTAAAACTTTTGGTTTTTACCTATATAAGCTGAAACGCGCTTATAAGTCGTTTAAGACATCACCCAACTTCAGATTTTAAAATAGAGAGTGGAATAACTAGCTACCTCGGGGTTTCATTGTCTTTTTTTTTCTGCCTGGTAAACTGTATCTGTTCAGTGGAGCGGCAGAAAACGTTTAAATAAGCAAAATTGTTAGAATAAAGTGGGCTAAATAAGATGTAATGTGGTTGATTTGTTAACACTTTGCACGCTTTTAGGCGAA
>JAITUS010000062.1 GCA_031286185.1 Rickettsiales bacterium | reverse complement strand
GCTTTGAAATGTTAATTACATGGAGAAGTATGTATGACAAACACCAAATTAGAGAGAAGCCGGATATGGTGAAAGTCACAAGTCCGGTTTTGAAGTCGAGTGGGGAAAGGCGACTTTCCTCACTCAGACAACAATTAGCCACCGACCAGGGCTTCTTTTGCCTTTTTTCTCATTTGGTAAATTTCTTAAATATTATAGCTAAAGCAATTCATGAACCAGGCAGAAAGGTGTCATTCCAGCGCGTGACGCTGGAATCTAGGAATTTTATCAAGTAGGTGAGCATAAAAATAGCCATTCTACGTTAAAATATAACATTAATTATTATGGAAAGACTGGATCCCAGTGTCAAGCACTGGGATGACACCCTCGTGGTAGGCTCAAATCACAACGTTTGTACAGTTGTGTGTCAGCTACTTACATGACACCACTTTTGCTTCAATATTTACTACGCCCCTGAATAGATACAAAACAATTGCAGACTAACTCTCTCCCGCTAACCTTTCTGCTTCGTTGCGTGAAATTAATGCCTCAATAAATTCGTCTAGTTCGCCCTCTTTTATAATTTGCTCTAGCCGATGTGAAGTCAGATTAATTCTATGGTCTGTTATTCTTGATTGTGGAAAGTTATAAGTTCTTATACGTTCAGAACGATCTCCAGAGCCTATTTGGCTTTTCCTCATAGTTGACCTTTCCATTTCTTTTTTTTGTCTTTCAATTTCATATAATCTTGCTCTCAATACTTTGAGCGCTTTAGCTTTATTTTTATGCTGCGATTTTTCATCTTGCTGTATTACAACTATTCCTGTCGGCAGGTGAGTAACTCTTACTGCGCTGTCAGTTGTGTTTACTGACTGTCCTCCAGGGCCGCTAGACCTATAAACATCTATTCGTAGGTCTTTCTCCTCTATTGTAAAATCGACCTCCTCAACTTCAGGTAATATGGCAACAGTAGCTGCCGAAGTGTGCAGCCTTCCCGAGGATTCAGTTTCTGGTACCCTCTGCACCCTATGTACTCCCGATTCAAATTTCAACCTTGCAAAAACTTCTGTGCCATTAATAAGTGCAGAAGCTTCCTTATAGCCACCTATACCTGTACTGGAAATGCTTATTGGCTCAAATTTCCAATTTCTCCTTTCTGCATATTTTTGGTACATGCGGAATAACATTGCTGCAAATAATGCCGCTTCTTCTCCTCCTGTACCTGCTCTGATTTCTAATATCGCGTTTCTTGAATCATCTTCATCTTTAGGCAATAGCGCTAATTTTAGCTTGGTTTTTACTTGTGGTAATGATATCTTTTGCCTCTCAAGAAGTTCCTCCTTTGCTAATTCTTTTATATCATGTTCACTATTTTCATCTTTTATTATTTCCTCTAAGTCTGAAATTTCTTCTTTCAGCGTGTTGTATTCATCGATTATCCAGATAATCGGCCTGAGTTCAGAATATTCTTTTGAAAGGTTGATAAATTCTTTTTGACTTAAATTGGTAGGATTTTCTAATCTCCTTTCTATATCATTAAATTTTTTCTTCAAATCTTGTAAATTGTTTTCTATATCCATAAAGCTCAGATCTAATATTTTAACTACTTAAGTAAACAATATATGCTTGAAATAAAAAATTTTTTACATCAAGCAATAACATTATAATATACATACTACCTTAGATATTTCTACATATAATGGCAAGAAGGATGACATCAAACAGCAATTTTATGTTTGGAGCTTCAGACATAAAATCATTACCAGATGAATCGGTTCCAGAGATTGCGTTTGCTGGCAGGTCAAATGTAGGAAAATCCAGTTTAATTAACTTACTGATAAACAGCAAAAAAGCTGCCAGAGTTTCTTCTAAACCTGGATGCACTAGACAAATAAATTTTTACTCTATGTACAATGACAAGTTCAGACTTGTTGATCTGCCAGGGTATGGCTATTCTTGTGCGAGCAAGGAAGAAACAATGCAATATTTAGATCTGATTGAGTATTATTTAGCTCAAAGAAGAAGCCTAAAAAGAGTATTTGTGTTGGTAGATAGCAAAGCAGGGCTAAAAGAAATAGACAAGGACTTTATTTATTGGTTAACATATAATAGTGTTAACTTTGATGTTGTGCTAACAAAAATAGACAAAGTAGGTCAAAAAAATCTCGATGCCATTCTAGAAAGTACTCAAAAATGGGTTAATAATGAGAATGTGTCAATTCATCAAATAAGTACCCGTGCTAAGTGTAAAATAGTCAAGGTAAGAGATGAGTTTTTCAAGTTTACAAGATAAAGAAATGAAGAGCAGTGAATTTTCAAGTGGTGGAGTACCATTTAAACAAAAAACAGAAATGTTGCTTGAAGTGCTGTCTAATATACCCAAATTTGTCGGTGAAACTTTTGTCATCAAATGCAGCAGTATGACAATCTCAGACAGAACGCTGCTTAATGCTTTTGTGCATAATGTTGTCTTGTTGAAACAGCTTGGTATAAATCCAGTTATAGTTCATGATGGAGAATATGAAATTAATTCTGTACTGAAAGCCGTAGGTATGGATAGTAAGTTTGTAAATGATATCAGACTTACAGACAAAGATACCGTGAAAATCATTGAAATGGCGCTATGTGGTTCAGTTAATAAAAAAATTGTTCAGCATATAAATGCTGCTGGTGGTTCAGCCATTGGGTTATGTGGAAAAGATGGCAGCCTAATAAAAGCTGAAAAGATAAGCACTACGCTTAGGGAAAATGGATCAAACAACATCGAAAAAATATTAGATATGGGGTTTATCGGCGTACCGACTGAAATTAATCCTGATATATTATTTTTTGTTGAAGAGTCAGATTTTATACCAGTTATTGCACCTATTGGTCATGGAGGAAATGAAGAAACATATCACGTTGATGCCGATAGTGCTGCAAGTGCGATAGCAATTGCAGTTTCTGCATCCAAAATGGTGACCTTTAGTGATGCAGATGAAGAAATAGATAAAATTGGTGGTAGAAAGATATCTGTTAAAAATTTAAATGCATCAATTAATTGCGGTAAAATTAAAGGGGAAAGGCTTATTGAAAAACTTATAGCGTGTGCAAAAATGGTGGAAGAATGTGCTGGAACTGCTCATATAGTTAACGGCAGAATACCTAATATCCTGATCGATCTATTTACTGAAGATAATTTGAGTGTATCAATTGTAAATGATTTGTAGCTACACTACTTACAACTGTAAAAATGTTTAAAGTTTGGAAACAATTTACATAGATGTCATTCCAGCTAGTGACGCACATCTGTACGAACATTGTGACTTGTGGGTAATTTGCGTAGCAGACCTACTTAGATGACATCATTATAGAATGAACCAGCGTCATAGCCGGTGCTCCTTCCTCGTTATCCCTATGGACAACGTTTGTATACTGGATTTTGTACTTGAGCAAGATTATATCTTGAAAAAATCAAGCTTTAGTGCTATGAAGTACTATAGCTTCTATGCTCAAACTTTTATACTGACTATGAATGTAGAAAATGAGAAAGCACACAGTGCTAAGATAAAATTACCGATATTTCTTGATTATCAGTCTACTACTAAAGTAGACCCTCGTGTTTTAGAGGTGATGATACCTTATTTTGGTGAGTTTAGTAATGCACACTCTCGTGGCCATTCATTTGGTTGGGTCGCTGAAGAAGCAGTGGAAAAAGCAAGGAAACACATTGCCGGTCTGGTAAACGCAGATAGCAAAGAAATTATCTTCACCTCAGGTGCAACCGAGTCAAATAACATGGCGATAAAGGGTGTTGCTCACTTTTATAGGAATAAAGGAGACCATATAATAACTGTATGCACAGAGCATAAGTGCGTTTTGGATTCTTGTCGGCATCTGGAGAATGAAGGCTTTAAAGTTACATATTTGCCTATTAAGCAAAATGGAATTATAGATTTGTTGAAACTCGAAGAAGCAATCACTGATAGAACAATTCTGGTTTCAGTGATGATGGCAAATAATGAAATCGGAGTAATTCAGCCTGTGAAAGAAATTGGTGTAATATGCAGGAAGCATAATATGTTTTTCCACACAGATGCTGCTCAAAGCTTTGGAAAAGTACCGATCGATGTTAATGAAATGAACATTGATCTCATGAGCCTTTCTAGCCACAAAATTTATGGACCAATGGGAATAGGTACATTATATGTTCGGAGAAAGAATCCTCGTGTTAGGCTAACACCACTGATTAGTGGTGGTGGACAGGAGAGAGGTATGCGTTCCGGAACAGTTCCAACTCCTCTCGCAGTTGGTTTTGGTGAAGCAGCACGTATTGCTAAAGAAGAAATGGAAACAGAAGCAACAAAGTTGGAAGAACTGAGAGATATTTTGTACAGCAAGATAAAAGAAGCATTTTCTGATGTCGTTTTAAATGGTGATTATGAAAATAGAATTCCTGGCAACCTAAACTTAAGTTTTCCCTATGTTGAGGGCGAATCCCTCATCATGGCAATCAAGGATCTAGCGGTGAGTTCTGGTTCTGCGTGCACATCTGCATCTCTTGAACCTTCCTATGTCATAAGATCACTAAACAATGGCCATGACCTTGAGCATTCATCAATTAGATTTGGCCTTGGCCGATTTACAACTAAAGATGAAGTTTTATATGCAGCAGATCTTATTGCTAAAAATGTTGGGCGACTAAGAGAAATGAGCCCACTTTGGGAAATGGTGCAAGAAGGGGTAGATTTAAACACCGTGAAATGGGACTCTCATTAGATCTCCTGCATAACCTGTTTTCTGATTTTGTGTCAAAACTTACTTGTGCTTTTCCCAAGTATTCTGCGGTGCTCATCTGCGTTTCTCCTCAAAAATTTTTACCATAAATTGGTCATAAAAGAGATCTACTTTTTCGTTGACTTACCTATATTCTATAATCAGCATAGAAGATATAAGTAAATAATGGTTATCAATATGATTGATAAAATACACGGTAGGCAAGAGCTTTATTCAAAATGTCCAGAAACTGATTATTGGACAAACGAAAGAGAGGAGTATGTTTCATGTGGCCCTTTATCTTTTTTAGAAGAAGGCTCACCCTCAGTAGAGATGCAACCTACTGAAAATGAGAAGCAGTTTGCTAAAGGCTTTCTCGCAAGATTCGATAAAGAGCTTTGTAATGCGGTAGAAAATATAAAAAAGGAGAATGCTCAAAAAAATCAAGAGAGTAGTGACATGGATAATACTCTAGAGGGTATTAGACGCGTGGTAAACGAATACCTAGAACAAGGACTGAGGTTAAATTTACGCTGTGGAGACGAGGATAAAACTGTAACAAATTTCATATTTGGGAAAGTATTGGATGTTCTCGATGTAATATCCTATTGCCCTACAATGAGTAGACAATATAGATTTTCTTGCACTTTTGATGATCAAGACAGTGATGACGAAAATGAATTATCTGAAAAAAGTTTAAGCACCATAAAACATATCACTAGTAAGTTAGTGTTGCGAGGTGGAAAAATAAGATACGATTTCTACCATGATAATGGTACGATAGAACAAGTAACTAGTAACTTTAAGGATGATCTTGATGCACAATATAAGGAAGTTGAAGACAAGCTCAAAAATGTAGCGTATGAAAGTGTTTTAAACAAAAGTGAGCACACTCAAGAAGATGGACTGGAAGTAAACATAATAGATAATGGATGTTTTTATATTAAATGTGCACAAGATAGTATTGTTGAACCTGCACAAATCATAAATAATCAAGAAATAAAAGACCCAGAGTTAAGAGTTTGTATATTACAGATTGGAGAGAGTGCAGTAAAAATTGAAAAAGGCGAAGGAGAAAAAAGAAATTATGCGGATATCTCAGGTAGCATTGAAACGTCTTTTGTTACTAAAGTAGGAAAGATCTGTATTTGTTTACATTGTAGTGAGGAAAATAGTAATGAAATAAAAGTGAAGTTTGCTGATGAGGAGAGCAAAGCAAGGTTTGACGAGTTAGAAAATGAGGAGAAAAAAGTTTAGGGCCAAACTGTTTTTAGGAGGAAAAGTTGTTGCAGAAGTTATAGGTAAGAGTTTCGAGAGGAATAGTAGTATATCTACAAACGAGGTTATTAAGCAACCGGGTGTTCCATACACTTCCATGCAAGTTTCTCAGCCACCACAAAAGGAAGTAAGAATAGCTTCAAGGGGTTAAAATTTGATATACTTTCAGAATAAGGTTGTAAAAAATTAATGTATCTGTTCAGGGGCGTGGTAAATATCGAAGCAAAAGTGATGTCATATAAGTAGCTGACACGCAACCGTACGAACGTTGTGATTTGAGCCTACCACGAGGGTGTAATCCAAGTAGCTCCTTCTCCTGTCATCCCAGTGTCCCGACACCGGGAACCAGTTTTCCATAAAAATGGTGCATTTTAACATAACTTTTATGCTCACCTACTTGATAAAATTCCTAGATTCCAGCGCCACGCGCTGGGATGACAACATTTGTTGTAAAAACAAATGTTCGTTCATAAATTGTAACTAGCTATAAATATTAAGAAATTTACTAAGTGAAGAAAAGGCAAAAGAAACCCTAGTCATTTTTTAGTATTGGCGTTTTTTTAAGCCTTAAACGCTGCAATTTAGCGACTTTTAAACTGCAACAGACCCTTAGCTTTAATGCTAAGAAATTTACTAAGCAGAAAATAAAGACAAAAGAACCCCGTGGCAGATTGTTCCCATTCTCTAATCCTGAAAATTGGCGTTCTATACTGTCTTAAACGACTTATAAGCGCGTTTCAGCTTGTATAGGGAAAAACCTAGAAGTCTAGGTAAAATTAATAAAGACATAAGGTGCACATAGTGCAAAAAATTAAACATAAGACGCCAACTACGTGATACTTTCGTCATTTAATCTGCACAGATTGAAGCTAAATAAATAGCTTCAATACTATGATAAAGGGACTGGCGAAGATTGTCAAGTAGTTTTTTTTGTTTTTGACGGTTGTATACCTAGAACGCTGCCAAAACTGGTTTTATATGTGGGAGACACCTAATTCGCTGATAAGAATTTTAGAATAGTCCACTTGTAAAGAGTTCAGCTATAACAAACTGCCGGATTTCAGTTTTTTTAATAATTGTGTGCTATCAATTACATATAAGTCCCTATTTTTCAAGAGAGTAGAAGATGATTTCTAAAAATCTAGAGGCAAGTTTAAATAGAGCGTTGCTGATTGCTTCCAACTTTAACCTTAAATATGCAAAAGTAGAACACTTGTTGCTAGCGTTAACCAAAGATGTGGATGTAAATTACGTTTTATCAAGATGTAACATCAGAGCTGATGAAATCATAAATATAGACAGCGTCTTATCAAGGTGTAATGCTGATGGTTATAAAAAAGGTTTTTCTGAAGATAATCCCGAATTGGTTGTCAATGAAGTTAAGCCTAATCCGCTGTTTCAATGCATAATACATAGGTCCATAATACGAGCTCATAGCTTAGGAAAAAAGGAAATAAATGGAGCAAATGTCCTAGTAGAAATTTTGTCTGAACAGAATTTCTATATTGAAGACCTATTACAAAAGCAGAATGCAAAAGATTCTAACTTAATCTACCACATATCCAATATGAAATACTCGGGCGATACAGACGAATGCGCTACTAATCATAAAGTAAAGCTTGATAAAAATAACAACATCTCCACTACAGTAAATAAAGGTGAGTTATTAAAAGACGAAGAAATTCTACAAAGTTACTGTAAAAACTTAAATGATTACGCAAGAAGCAAAAAAATAGATTGTGTTGTTGGTCGTGATTATGAATTAAGTCGCACTATAGAGATATTATTGAGACGTAGGGAAAACAATCCTTTATATGTCGGAGACCCAGGTGTTGGCAAAACAACGATAGTTGAGGGTTTGGTGTTGAAAATAATCGAAAGCAGTGTTCCTAGTGCGCTCAGGTCTAGCACAATTTATGCTTTAGATTTAGGAGCACTCCTCGCAGGAACCCGTTATAGAGGTGACTTTGAAGAAAGAATGAAATCCATAACGAAAGCAATCGAGGCAAAGCCAGGCGCTATTCTTTTTATTGACGAAATACACACCATCGTTGGAGCTGGTTCAACAAGTGGTAGTTTTCTCGATGCTGGTAATCTGCTTAAGCCCGCACTTGCAAGAGGTACATTACGTTGCATAGGTGCAACTACATACAAAGAATACAGCAATAGCTTTGAAAAAGACAAAGCACTAACAAGAAGATTTCAAAAAATTAATGTGAAAGAGCCTTCTGTCAATGAAACAATAAAAATGGTAAATGGCGTAAAGCCTTACTATGAAGAATACCACAAAGTATACTACTCAGGACGCGCCATTAAGGCTATGGTTAAAATTCTACGTGAGTGTATTCCTGAACAGAAGTCACCTGGCAAAGACATTAACATTTTAGATACAGCAGGAGCATACTGTAGATTACTAAAAAATGGACGTAAAATTGTAAGTAGTAGAGATATTAAGAACACCATCACTAGAATTACAGATGCACCTTGTAGGTCTGAATTTGACGATATACAAAGAGTGCAATCTTTAAAAGACAACCTCAAAAAGGTCATTTTTGGTCAAGAGCGAGCAATAGAATCTCTCGTCGGTTCTATTAAAATTGCTAAATCTGGATTGAGAAATTACAATAAACCCCTAGCAAACTATCTTTTTGCAGGACCAACTGGTGTTGGGAAAACTGAACTTGCAAAACAGTTAGCAAAAAGTATGGGTATGAGTCTTATACGTTTTGATATGTCTGAATATATGGAACCTCATACAATATCAAGAATAATTGGCTCTCCTCCTGGATATATAGGTTATGACCAAGGTGGATTGCTTACAGAAGCTGTGTCTAATAATCAGTACAGTGTCGTGCTTCTTGATGAAATTGAAAAAGCTCACAGTGATATTTATAACATATTGCTGCAAGTCATGGATTATGGTTGCATTACAGACACTTATGGACGTAAAGTTAACTTTTCCAATGTTATTTTGATCATGACAACCAATGCAGGAGCGTTTGAACGCAGTAAAAGCTCTATTGGCTTTGGACACAACAATTTTAACATTAGTGATAGCGAAAAAGCAATAGAGCGGGTTTTTAGCCCTGAATTTCGCAATCGTCTTGATGCAGTTATCTCCTTTTCTGACTTAAATATGGATGTGATTTTGTATATTGTGGATAAATTCATTCAGGAGCTGAGGAAACAACTCACACAGAAAGGCATAAGCTGTTTGGTAGAAAATGAAGTAAAGTCTTATCTTGCACAAACAGGTTATTGCAAGGAAATGGGGGCACGCCCGATAGAGAGACTGATCGAGAAGGAAATAAAAAGTCACTTAGCTGAAGAAATACTGAACCGTCGACTAATTAAAGGAAAGAAGCTGAGAATTTACATGGATAAAAAAGAAAATAAAATTGCTTTTGATATAACTTAAAATTCTTGTATTGAGTTTCATCTTTGTTACAATTTATAACTTAAATTTAATTTTAGTTATAGTGATAATAAGCGATAAAGTAAAGCAAATCCTAAGCTACTACGAAAGTGAAAGTCCTGGGGTAAAAGCAAACCTCACCCGTATTCTCATGCATGGAAAACTTGGTGGCACTGGCAAATTGGTGATTCTCCCCGTAGACCAAGGATTTGAACACGGACCAATAAAAAGCTTTGAAGTTAATCCTGATGCTTATGACCCACATTATCATTTTCAACTTGCACTTGATTCAGGAGTAAGTACGTATGCTGCTCCACTTGGCATGATTGAAGCTGGCGCTTCAACTTATGCTGGGATGCTTCCGCTTATTTTAAAACTTAATAGCTCCAATTCTTTGCATTCAAAAAGTCTCACTTCTGATCAAGCAATAACTGCCTCTGTGAAAGATGCGCTGCGTTTGGGCTGCACAGCCGTTGGATTTACTATATATCCTGGTTCTGCTAAGTGTTTTGATATGATAGAAGAGGCTCGTGAAATCATAGCTGAGGCTAAGTCCTGTGGGCTTGCAGTAGTGCTATGGTCTTACCCACGAGGTGAGGGAATTTCCAAAGAAGGTGAAACAGCAGTTGATGTTATTGCTTATGCTGCGCACATAGCAGCTTTGCTTGGTGCTAACATAATAAAAGTAAAACTCCCTACTAACCAATCAGAAAAAGAAAAAATAGAAGTGGGAAATATTGAGTCGTTATCCAAAAGAATTGAATATGTCAAGAAATCTTGCTTTGCAGGAAAAAGAATAGTAGTTTTTTCTGGCGGCGAGTCGAAGTTGATGAATGATATACGCAATGAGGCAAAAGAAATTAAGCAAGGAGGCGGTAATGGTTCAATCATTGGGCGCAACACTTTTCAACGAAAAAGAGAAGAAGCTTTATCTATGCTAAAAGATATCATGGATATCTACACGTAAAAAACGGCTGGGTGGCAGAATGGTTTATGCGGAGGACTGCAAATCCTTTTATACCGGTTCAATTCCGGTCCCGGCCTCTCCCTATAAAAGTTATAACGTCATTAAATAAAAACGAAAAAAACTACTTGACAAATTCCGCCAGTCCCATTACCATGGAACTGGAGATATTCATTTATCTTTATCTGTGCAGATTAAACGACAAGAGTATTACGTAGTTGGCGTCTTATGTTTAATTTTTTGTACTATGTGCACCTTATGTCTTTAATTAATTTTACCTAGACTTCTAGGTTTTTCCCTATACAAGTTGAAACGCGCTTATAAGTCGTTTAAGACAGTATAGTACGCCAATTTGCAGGATTAGAGAGTGAGCAACTTCTACCACGGGGTTTCTTTTGCCTTTTTTCTGCTTAGTAAATTTCTTAGCGTTGAAGCTAAGGGTCTGTTGCAGTTTAACAGTCGCTAAATTGCAGCATTTAAGACTTTAAAAAACGCCAATACTGAAAATAGACGATGGCCGGGGTTTCTTTTGCCTTTTTTTTATTTGGTAAATTTTTTAATGTTTATAGCTAGTTGCAATTTATGAACGAACGTTTGTTTTTACAACAGGTAATGTCATTCCATTAGCTTTACACCTTGCGCAGCATAATGGTCTGTTCCAGGTTGCTAGCTAAGCTTTACCTGTTTCACCAACTGCTCCTTACGCACTTCTTGGCGTACAAAAAAACATCACCTTCCGCATAAGCAATTAGTATATCTCTTACAGATTCACTCAAACTTAATCAAGTAGGAGTATTATTGATGCAAAAGGGGCTTGATTAAAAGTTTAAGTGGTATGGTGCATGAGGAAGACATAAACCAATTAGTAGAAAGTGGATTTGATATTAACTCAAAAGATGCAAATGGAATCACTCTTTTGCATAAATTTACAAAAGAAGGCGATGCGGCTAGAGTAAGATCATTGCTAGAGCATGCGGCAGATTTTAATGTTGTAGACAGCGAAAATAGAAATCCACTGCACCATGCTGTTATGCATGGACATAAGAAAATTGCTAAACTTCTTGTCAACCAACTAACAATTAATTCCAAAGATAAAAATGGATTTACTCCGCTGCACCTTGCTGCGCTACAAGATGATACGGAATTAATAGGCTTTTTGATCGCAAAAGGTGCAAAAATTAATGAAAGAGATGCTAAAGAAGGCTACACTCCTTTTCACATAGCTTCACTATACGGTTCCCAAAAAAGCGTCCAAACTTTAGTTGATAGTGGAGCTAATCTTGAATGCGAAGATAATAATTTACACACTCCTTTATTTCTGACCATTTATCAATGTACTGCACATTATGAGAGTAGAGCAGAAATTATAGAATATCTGATAAAGAAAGGGGCGAACATAGAAGCAAAAGACGCGAAGAATAATACTACGCTTTTCCTAGCAGCATATAACAATAAAATGCAAATAGTGAAGCTTATTGTAAAAAAACAGCAAGCAAAAGCTAACTTTAAAGAATTTATCTGTACAAAAAACAGCCATGGTTTTGATGCATTGGATTGCGCTGTTGAGCATAACAATAGGAAAATGGTAACATTTCTTGTTTCAAAGGGAATAGATGCAAATGATCAAGATTTCAATGGTAATGCCCGGTTACATAAAGCTAGCTATAATGGTGACACTAAAGCAGTTAGGCTCTTATTGGAGCTTAAGGTGGATGTGAATGCTGTTACCAAATGTAACAGAACTCCTCTGCTGCTAGCAGTTAAAAAAGGTCACACAAAGATTGTGAAAATGTTACTGGAAGTTAAAGCCAATATGAATATCTGTGAGCAACAGGGTTACA
>JAITUS010000052.1 GCA_031286185.1 Rickettsiales bacterium | reverse complement strand
CTTCTGTAAATAGCCTCCACTGAATTCATCTGTGAGAGGCTCTATTCCAAAGTCATTAAAAAAATTTACTTCTTGTGCTTTGTTTAAAACGACAACCAATCCAAACCTTCTTGGATCATTAAAGATTATTGAAGTATTGTCGGAAAACAAAAATATCACGTGATCATGTTTATTCTGCACTTGATTATCTTCAGCGTATATAAGCTTTCCGCTCATGCCAAGATGTATGATGACGGCTATATCATTATCTGTATTCCAGATTATGTATTTACCTCTACGCTTGATATCGTTTATACCTTTACCTTTTAACGCATCATCGATATTTTTTGTTATTGGTACACGTAAATTCCAATTATTAACTGTAACACTGCTTATTTGCTTGTTTTTTACTTTATCAAACAAAAAGTTAGATATCACTTCCATTTCCGGTAGTTCTGGCATTTTTTCTACCCTGTTGCTGCTTTTTTCTTTTTAGAATATTTTGCTTTAAAGCTTTTGCCAATCTTTTTCTCTCTTCTTCTTTTTCCTTATTCTTTTTTGTATTATTCATTATCATTATATATAAATCCTGCCGTTATAGCTCAGGTGGTAGAGTACGTCATTGGTAATGATGAGGTCCCAAGTTCGAGTCTTGGTAACGGCACATTGATTGTACTCATAATATTGCACACCTTGTAAAGAAAACGTAACCGTTTACTGGTTTTCGCTTAATTCTTTGACCTCACTAATAGAAAAACCAGTAAATTTGACAATAGTGTCAACATCAACATTATTGGCCAGCATCGCTTTTGCGACTTCGATTTTTCCTTCTTCTCTACCTTTCTCCATACCTTTCTTCAAGTTTGTATTCAAGGATAGCTTCCTCTTTGTACAGATCCATTATTCTTTCTTCATATGTTGTTGGATCTTTTTCAATCCAATGAAACTTGTCTAATTCGTCATATGCTAGCTTTATTATTGGTGTTTCCTCTGCAATTTTCTTTAAATCTTTATCTGTCGTTTCTTCTGCATGCTTGAGTAGGGTCGAGAACAGGCACGTTGCCTCTATAGATTTTTGTAGTGCTTCTACAGTTTCTGCAATATTCATCACTTTTCCACCTATAGTCACGTTTTCTGCTCCCGCCTCTTCAAACGCAGCATGCGGATTTCCTGCACTGCGCTTTCCTGATAGATTCTTGCAGAGCTTGTTTGACCTAGTTGTCTGCTTTCGTTTTTCTGACATATCTTATCTCATAGTCTTTATATAGACCTAGTGTATCATATATCAGTCCACTACTCCACTTTTTCCAGCCAAATCCTCTTTTCTTCCGAGTCCTTGTTAATTATGTTTTGGGGTATCTTCCATTAGCCATATCTACAATGAGACCTCTTAAAAACACTTTGTAATGGGTCAATTTGCGAGTATAAAGCAGAAATATCGCTGTAGTAACAAAGTATGCTAATTGGGAATTTAATAAGGCAAGCTACTAAAGTGGGGAATAGTGAGAATACCACACGGTATATAGAGTATTTCTACCAATTTGAGAAGTTTAGGAACACACTAAACCTTACTTTATCACTAATAAAGCAAAATAGGCTCTCGTTTGAAGTATATCGAGAGGGGCTGACGGATACGGAAGAAAGAGTATGCAAAACAATTCAATCTTCCGTCGTAAATAGGTACGTTATTGTGCTGAGAAGGTCAAATCCGTACATTATAGTACGTGAACTTTCACATATGGTTGAAAATGAGCTGAACTTAAGCTTGGAGCGGGAATTTCTCCATAAAGTCTATCAGGATATTGAGCAGAACCTAAAGCAAGCAAATATTCTTGTACAGAGAATTATCGGTCAGGTTATATTTAAGGAGATACAAGCTTATCAGACTGCGAAATCACGCGCGTCGGAATTATTTGCACGCTATTTTGAGCTATTTGCTTGGGCGCAAGAGGTTTACCCTAGAGATAAAGAGTACTTAATTCGCACTCAGGATTAAACAGGGTATTCCTTGCTACCGACCAATGGAAAAGGAACTGCCTAGACCCACAAATAATGGACAGGGTAGATAAGGAAATAAAGGAATACAGCAACAAAACTGCCACTCAAGACGTGACCAAGGTGAAGAGTAGCTGGACTGGTAAGTTTTCTCCTGGGGGCAAAAAAATTAGTTCTATATTTGGAGATGATGATTAACTTAGCAGAATATAGTTAACTTTCACGGCATTTTAGAGTATAGTTTTTATAATTAAAATGTTCGAATATACGTGAAAACTATCTTAGCTGTTGAAACAAGCTGCGATGAAACTGCAGCAGCAATTGTAAATAGTGATAAGCAAGTCCTTGCCCACGAGATTCTTTCTCAAACAGAACACAAAAAACGCGGTGGGGTGATTCCTGAAATAGCGTCACGTGCTCACATGGAGCATTTAAGCGATCTAATAAAAAGCGCTATAGAAAAATCTAACCTTAATTTTTGTGATCTGGATGCGATTGCAGCAACATCAGGACCAGGGCTCATAGGTGGATTAATAGTTGGCACAATGATGGCCAAAGCAATTGCACATGCAGCACAAAAACCATTCATTGCAGTTAATCACTTGGAAGCACATGCTCTGGTTATTAGGTTACTATATGAAGTCAAATTTCCGTTTTTAGTCCTATTGATATCAGGTGGTCATTGCCAATTTTTAATCGCACAGGGTGTGGGTAAATACATTAAACTTGGAGAAACACTAGACGATTCGTTGGGTGAAGCGTTTGATAAAGTCGCTAAGATGCTGGGTTTAAGCTATCCAGGAGGCCCATTGATTGAAAAGTTAGCTAAAAAAGGTGATGGTACAAGATTTAAACTTCCAAGGGCGATGAAAAAACGTCCTGGATGTGATCTTTCGTTTTCTGGAATCAAAACAGCAGTAAAAAACTTAGTGCAAGAACTTGAAATGAGCGAGCAAGATGTGTGTGATGTATGCGCTTCATTTCAAGAGTGTGTTAGCGATATACTACTCGGTAGAGTCAAAAATGCGGTTATTATGGCTGCATCTTTAAATATCAAAATCAATGATTTTGTAATTACTGGCGGGGTTGCAGCAAATAATTTCCTGAGAGAAAAATTAAAGAAACACATAAACTTGAACGTATTTTTTCCTCCAAGCAACCTATGTACAGATAATGCAGCAATGGTTGGGTGGACAGGCATCGAAAAATTACAGAAGAGTTATATGGATTCACTCAATTTTGCACCAAGGCCAAAGTGGGAATTGGAAAGTTATTAAGGACTCTCCATTCTGAATTAGGTAGTAAAGAAAGCTATTTCTTTTTGCCATTGTTTATATTTTCTATTTATGTATATTAATATTTTATTATATCAACTTAAAGCTAGTAGCCGCTGTTAATATTTTTGCAATAAAAGTTGTATATGGTGCATGTAATCAAGTTAAAAGGAAGATTGTGGAAATCACGCCATCGATAAAAAAGGAATTGAAGCAAAGTACGCTATACACCTGCCTAGAGAAGTGTAAAAGTGCATTTTGGTTCATTTTTTGGTTTAGTTCAGGGATTAACTTATTAATGTTATTCCTGCCACTTTATACCTCTCAGGTGCTTGATCGGGTGATATCGAGTGAAAGCGTATCGACACTAGTTATGCTGACAATCATCACTTTATCCGCGTTTGCGTGTTCTGCAATGCTAGAAACCTGTCGATATCTAGCCATGGCAAAGATTGGTGACTGGATCGATAAAGCCGCAACACCAGATCTGATAGTAAGATCAATCAGGCTAACATCAGTGCAGAGCTCAACTTCCAGTGGTGAAGCAATACGAGATCTTGGAGTGATAAAAAACTTTATTACAGGAAATGGCATATTCTCACTATTTGATACTCCATGGTCATTAATTTACCTTGTTGTGATATTCATGATACATACCTCTACAGGGTTTATAGCTATTGCTGGAATCGTTATATTAGTTTCTATGGCAATATGGAATGAACTTGCCACTAAACGCATATTGCAAGAAACCAACGAAGAAACTATACGGAATATCAATGCTATAGATGTTGCAACAAGAAATGCAGAAGTGGTTGAAGCTATGGGTATGTCAGAATTCATAGTTTCCGATTGGTGCAAACGAAACGACCAGAACCGCGCGATGCAAATCAAAGCACAAAATCGTTCTAATGTAATTACTGGAATCACTAAGTTTTTGCGCTCAACTCTACAAATATCAGTGATCGGAACAGGTGCATTACTTGCAATTACAGCCCATAAGACTGCCGGTAGCATCATCGCTGCCTCAATTTTAATGGGTAGAGTATTGGCTCCATTTGATGCAGCAGTTCATACTTGGAAATTTCTAAATCAAGCCAGAATGTCATATGGAAGGCTGCAAAGACTTATACTCACATCACCAAAAAGAGAACAAACTATGGCTCTACCAGAACCTGAAGGAAGACTGGAATTTGATAGAGTATTTTTTACTCCTTATGGGAGCAACAAACCAACAGTAAAAGGGATATCATTTGTAATAGAGCCAGGAGATGTGGTTGGTGTTATTGGTGCAAGTGCTTCTGGTAAATCAACCATTGCAAAGCTAACCGTTGGTGTATGGAAACCCATATCTGGTGTAGTCAGGCTAGATGGCGCTGATGTGTACACCTGGAATCGAGAAAATTTTGGTAATTATGTTGGTTACTTACCTCAGGATATTGAGTTATTTAACACCAGTGTCAAAGCCAATATTGCTCGCATGAGACCAGACCAAAATCCTGAAGAAATAATCAAAGCAGCAAAAATTGCAGGAATACATGAATTAATACTGAGTTTACCAAATGGATATGACACAACGATAGGGAGTTTTGGAGTGACACTTTCTGGTGGGCAGAAACAACTGCTTGGCCTTGCAAGAGCTTTTTATGGAAACACAAAGCTTTTGGTGCTTGATGAGCCAAATGCCAACCTAGACAGTAGTGGAGAGGCATGCTTAATTAATGCAATCAACGTTGCAAGAAAGCAAAATACCACAACTATTATCATAACCCACAAACTACCGTTACTATCCGTGGTTGATAAGGTAGTTCTCATGTCAGATGGTGTTATTTATGCTATGGGACCGAGAGATGAGATTTTAAGCAAATTGATTGCTCCATCATCAAATACCGCAGAAGGTGAATGTTCTTCAGCAAGTGGTTAGTTGTTTTTTTACACTACCTTGTCCACCTAATTTTACCACTCCATTGAGCGGATACCATCAATGTAATAAAACAAGACCTTTTTAGTCAGTTTAAAATCTTTTGAGGTTTCTCCTTCACATCTTGCTGTAATGCAGTTTTGTGTATTTGACACTCTAAGGAGCCACCAACCTTTATTATCTTTGTTAGTTACTTTAATACCATCGAGCTCTGAGAATGCAATATTTTGTTGCTCTAGTGTTTTCTTTATTGATTCAATTATTTGAAATTTTTTCTCATCTTTAACTACAACCTTCACTTCATGAGTGATATATAATTTTGGTAAATCCTCAATCACCTCAGATAGACTTTGATTTTTCTTAAGTAAAACGTCAATGGCTTTGATAGCAGAATATAATCCGTCATCGAAACCTAGCTCAGAGAAGAAAAAATGTCCACTCAGTTCACCGGCAAATTTTGCCTCTTCCTCTACCATCTTTTTCTTAACTAGTGAATGTCCAGTAGCGCATGCAATTACTCTCCCTCCTAATCCGCTGACAAAGTCATACACTTTCATGCTCATTTTTATATTAGCAATAACTTTGCTTCCTGGGTATTCTTCCAATACTTCACGCGCAAAAATCATAAATAAATGGTCATTGAAAACAACACTGCCTTTATTATCAATCAAGCGCACCCTATCACCATCACCATCGAGCGCAATACCAAGATCACATTTGTTTTCCTTTACAACATCAATCAATTGAACGAGATTTTTCTCCTCTATGGGATCTGGGTTGTGCAGTGGAAATGTTCCATCTATAGAGTTATTGGTTACGATATGTACATGATCTGGCAAGATCTTTTCAATATACCTTGCAATTCCACTTGCTGGGCTATTGCCAAAATCCCAGGCTATTTTTAGCTTTTGTGTAGAGTTGTTCTTGAGCGCACTTTTTAATATGCAAATATACTCACTATATATATTTATGTTAATTGAGCTGCCAATTTTTGTACTGCTTTTGATTGGACTGCTTATAACTTCCTTTATTTCTTGGTCTGAGTAAACTCTCTTACTGCTGAAAAATTTAAAGCCATTGTACTTGCTAGGGTTATGTGAAGCAGTGATCATAATGCCAAGATCTGCCTGCATGATTTGCGTTGCAGCGTAGAGCATAGGTGAAGAGCATAGTCCAACGCGTGTAACGTTTGCTCCAGATAGAGTTAAGCCTCTGATTAATTCTTTTTCTATACTTGGCGAATCTATTCTGCTGTCATAGCCTATACAAACATTAGCTAAGGTTTGACCAAACTTACTGCCTATCTCATATCCATCACTGATCTGCAGGTCTTTACCTACTATACCTCTAATATCATATTTTCTTATGATAACATTATCCATATTATCTATTAAATAGTAAATAACCTTTTAGTATACAGAAAGAATCCGCAAATACTCAATTTAATTTACACTTCTGTTAATTAATTTTTAACTTAAAAATCTTAACATTTAAATATACTATTTAATAAATGGGGTAAGGTAATGTTAGGGGAAAACGAAGATGTACTTATAGTTGAGAGTCAAAGTTTAGATGCAGATGAACAGAAGAAAAAGGATATTTTAGGTGTCATTGAATCTTACAACAGTTTTCAGGAAGCTATAGAGAAACTAGAAAAAGAAAAATTAATCTGGTACCTTATTGGTCCTTTACGCAAAGATGAGGACATTATAGGACAGATAAATTTAAAATGGGAAAAGGAGTTTCAACAGTTCGAGCAATTAGTAAAAAAGACACAAGATGAAATACATAGCAAACTTAAAGGAGCTTTATCAGATCGAAGTTTCTTAGAACCTGTTTAAAATCTCGAAGAGATGAGGTAAAATAAGCATAGATTAATAATGAGGTGTCTATGCGGAAAAGTTATCCAAGCAGTATAAGTCGAGAGCAATTTGAAAAAAT
>JAITUS010000051.1 GCA_031286185.1 Rickettsiales bacterium | reverse complement strand
ATTTTTTCAAATTGCTCTCGACTTATACTGCTTGGATAACTTTTCCGCATAGACACCTCATTATTAATCTATGCTTATTTTACCTCATCTCTTCGAGATTTTAAACAGGTTCTAAGAATGAACAGATACAAGTAGTAGAAATCCTGTTACAAGGAAAAGCAAAGGTTGATTTACAAGATAAAGAGGGAAAAACTCCTTTGCATTATGCTGCTAAGTATGGATACATGCAAGTAGCAGAGGCTCATTAGAAGGAGGAGTAGGTGTTGATGTGCGAGATGAAAAAGGAAGAACTCCTTTGTACTATGCTGTTTATTACACCCATGGTGAACACCCAAGGCTAAATTACAAAAATCCAAAAGTAGCAAAACTTCTACTAAATTATGGTGCAGATCCATCATTTATTCACAGGTCTAAAGCTATAACAGCAGGAATTACTATGGGTATATTAGCTGCCATTATGGCTCCATTAGCACTCGTTTATGCCACTGCATTACCTGCACTAGCAATAATTGGAATTACTGTAGCATCTGCACTGATAGTTGGTGGAATTTCCTATGGGGTTGCGTATAAGTCATCAGAGCACTCGTTAAATAGCACGTTAAGTGGGGTTAATGTAGGTGAGCACACAAAAACCGCAGATGCTAATTTACCATAGTAACCACACTGTGGCAGCGACTTATGCTTCTTTCTAAAGAAATGTCTTTTAGACTGGCATAATCTACTTTATATGCCATACACGCTTTTTAGAACCTAATGTCTAGCGTGAAACAAAGTCTAAGCTGAGAACAACCAATCCTGTAAAATAAATTAATTGACATGTCATTTATAGCATATAATATACTTATATAAATTTTAGGATACAAGATAACCCTAAAAAAAACTTTAAGTATAAAAAGGAGCAAAGTGTTTGGTTTAAATTATTTAATGATGGTGGGGATAGCAGCAATAATAGGGGCTATAGTAAGCATTTTAATAGGTCTTGTACTGAGTACTTTGACCAGTCTTTCACCTCTGATAATAGGTGGAATCGTTGGCGGCATCTCCGTAGTACCATTAATTGCAGCTCTCATCACAACTCCTCCATCCGCAGGTCCACATAATCGTAATATGAGTGATTCACTAAAAGCAATTATGTACCTAGGTGGCTTATTTACTGGGAGCGTTATAACTGGAATTGGTCCTGTTGCATATTGCGTTACTCCAATAACTAAAGTAGATTCTTTATTGTCTTTATCAACTACAGCAAATTCTTTGTTATCTATAGGAGTTATAGCACTATTATTTCCAATTGTAGCCGCAATCGGAGTAGGTATTGCAATTAAGCTTGCTGGAGTAGTGAAAAAGTATATATCTAATAAACAAACAAAGCCACCAGAGGAAGAACCTAGGCCTTCTCAACAAGTAAAACCAGAGCGTTTACCGGATAGCTAGTTAAGTAAGGTCGATGTAGATGAGCACACACGGACCTCAGCTACTAATTTACCACAGTAACCGCACCGTGGCAGTGTTTGTATTTTTTTCCAGAGTTACAAGGGCATTTGTCATTTCTTGAGACTTTGGGGAAATTGTCCTTTTTAGTAGGGTGCAACCTATTACCTATTTCTTGGTTATCTGCTAGCTTAAAGTGTGCGAGGCGATGAATGGTAAGCTCTTTCCACTTTTCAAGCATCGACTCAAACATCAAGAAAGCCTCGCGTTTAAATTCATTAAGCGGGTCTTTCTGTCCCATGGCACGCAAATTTATGCTTTGTCTTAGGCTTTCCAGAATTGAGAGGTGTTCCCTCCATAAATGATCAAGAGTCATGATCATCGCTTGCTTGACTACCGTATTCCACAAATCTGTGGTTTGCTGACTATTGAAATATCTTTCCTTTTCGGTGAAGAATTCTTGCACTTTATTGTTTATGTAATCCAAAGCTTCTTGTTTGTTTAAAAACTTCGCTAAGTCTTCTTTATCAAGTGTTATTCCATATCTCATATAGAATTCCTTAGCTATATCTTCGATATAATCTTCGTAATAACCACTTTGCACTATGCTTTCTATTACACCCTCATTTACTTCACTATACACTTCAAATAAATCATTGATTTCATTACCTAAAATATGACTTCTCTGCTTAAAAATAACTTTGCGTTGGTTGTTGATTACGTCACCAAACTTAAGCAGAGATTTCCGCACGTCATAGTTTCGAGCTTCAACTTTCTTTTGTGCCTTCTCAAGTGCTTTATTGATCCATGGATGATGAATAGCTTCGTTGTTCTTTAGCCCCACCCTTTGCAAAAAACTTCTCATTCTATCAGAGCCAAATATTCTCATTAAATCATCTTCAAGTGACAAAAAGAACTTGGAAAGTCCAGGATCACCCTGACGACCAGAGCGACCACGTAATTGATCATCTATTCTCCTGCTTTCATGCCTTTCGGTTCCAACCACACATAAACCGCCAGCTTTTATAGCAATTTCCTTATCTTTTTTTACTCTTTCGACTATTTCTTGATATTTTTTTTCTCTTTCATCAGCATTTTTTATCTTATTTAGCTCCACTTTTGTTATCATTTCAGCATTGCCACCAAGCTGAATATCAGTTCCACGTCCTGCCATGTTAGTTGCTATAGTAATGCTGCCTGGCACTCCAGCTTGCGCTATTATATACGCCTCTTGCTCGTGATAACGAGCGTTTAGCACTGAGTGCTTAAGAGAATGGCTTCGCAAAAGCACAGAAAGTTTTTCAGAGTTTTCAATACTAACTGTGCCAACAAGAACCGGTTGAAGGCGCTTGTGGCATTCTTCTATAAACTTCAACACAGCATTAAGTTTTTCTTTCCCTGTACCATAAATTTCATCATCAACGTCTATTCTCTTTACAGACACGTTAGTTGGAATTTTCACTACATTCAATTCATATATATCACGAAATTCTTCTGCTTCTGTTGCTGCTGTTCCCGTCATACCAGAAAGTTTGTTATACATACGAAAGTAATTCTGAAATGTGACCGATGCCAGAGTTTGGTTTTCATGCTGAATTTCAAGATTCTCCTTCGCTTCAAGTGCCTGGTGAAGACCATCGGAATATCTCCTGCCTTTCATCATACGTCCAGTAAATTCATCGATAATTACTACCTTGCCATCCTTTACTATATAATCTTTATCAGCAGTAAACAGTTTATGTGCACGCAGTGCTTGGTCTATATAGTGAGTCATTATCATGTTGCCAGTATCATAGAGCGAGGAATTTTCAGGAATGAGGTTATATAACCTAAGTAGCTCCTCCACTCGCGAAATGCCATCTTCAGTGAGGAATACTGTCCTACCCTTTTCATCCACCTCATAATCAGAATCAACTAATTTGGTTACTATTTTGTTTATGTGCTTATATATCTGATTGTTTTCCTCAACCGGACCGGAAATAATAAGCGGAGTCCGCGCTTCGTCAATGAGTATGGAGTCTACTTCATCTACTATCGCGTAATTGAAGCCTCTTTGCACCATATCCTCTTGAGAAAATTTCATATTGTCCCGCAGGTAATCAAAGGCAAGCTCGTTGTTTGTTGAATATACGATATCTGCACTATAAGCCTCTTTTCTCTCTTCATCTGTCAAATTATTCGTGATAAACGCAACAGAGACCCCAAGAGAATTATATAATTTGCTCATCCATTCTGTGTCTCGTTTTGCAAGGTAGTCGTTAACAGTGACAACATGTACACCTTTGCCCTCTAAGGAATTTAGGTATGCAGCTAAAGTTGCAACGAGTGTCTTTCCCTCACCTGTTTTCATTTCTGATATCATACCACTGTGAAGCACCATCCCACCGATCAGCTGAACGTCGAAGTGCCTCATACCAAGAAATCTTCGCGACGCTTCGCGCACAACCGCAAATGCAGGTACGAGAAGGTCATTTAATGTTTTTCTATTTTTCAATTCTCGTTTAAATTCCTCAGTCTTACCAGCAAGCTCCTCATCAGATAAGCCCTGCATTTCTGGCTCTAGTGCGTTAATTTGCTGAGCAATTTTTCTGAAGGACTTTATTATCTTCTTATTCGTTGATCCAAATGTCCTCCTTATAAAAAGAAATGATAATGTAAAAATGAAAAATATAAGAACAGCTGTTAAAACTAACGTAGAATCTGACATAAACTTAAGTGTGTCTTATTTAATATGAGATTATATTACTAAACGCAGCCTGCAGCAATGATATATTAGATTTAGAAAATTTTTGGAAAGTCTTTTTTAAATCAAGAATTAAGAGTTTGCTAAGCAATTCCTATTCTTGAAGGCCTTCTATCACATGTAAAGACTCTATTGCATTATTTTAGGTGTTTGGTAATCTTTGATTCTAGATCAAACAAATTTATAGCAGCCTGTATGAGGTAACTAGTTATGCACGGAATATCTACCAGCTAAAGGTATTGATGCTATTTTTGCATCGCGGAGTGCTCTATCAGCACTCTTTTCGTTTAGGTACAGGAAATAGAAGAAGCCAGGAAATTCGATGATTTAGTATTTGAATGCACCCCAGGTAGTAAGAAAGTATACCGCTTTCTGCAAGCTAAACACACACAAGATGAAGACAATAGGAAAATTGAAGTAGGTGGCTTACTTAGAACCTGTTTAAAATCTCGAAGAGATGAGGTAAAATAAGCATAGATTAATAATGAGGTGTCTATGCGGAAAAGTTATCCAAGCAGTATAAGTCGAGAGCAATTTGAAAAAATC
>JAITUS010000111.1 GCA_031286185.1 Rickettsiales bacterium | reverse complement strand
TTAAACATAAGACGCCAACTACGTGATACTTTCGTCGTTTAATCTGCACAGATTGAAGCTAAATGAATAGCTCCAGTATTATAATAAGGGGAGTGGCAAGATTTGTCAAGTAGTTTTTTTGTTTCTATTGGATGACGTTATAACTTTTTTCACTGCTATCTATCCGTTCCTTGTGCAGCGAGGATTGGTATTAGATAACACCTTGTGTTTGAGGCAAAACCCGCTATACACACTGTTTTTGGAATAAATGTTCGTACGATTGTGTATGCAACGTTGAGATAACAGATACCGTAAAATTTGACATTAACCGCTGATAGTTGAGAAGTTGTAAGTCGAGGGTTCGAGCCTCTTCTCCCGCTCTCTTTTTCGAGATAATACCATAAAAAATTACTTTACTTATCCAATCAATCTAACTATAATGACAATAGAGATGGTTTAAAGTCTTGCAGAAAAAAATTATTATTATATCAATTAATTAGGGAGGTTATATGAATGGAGAGACTAAAGAATTTTTAGCATTGCTTGGTATACTATCAGTAGCAGGAGCACTGGCAAGCTTGGGACTAAGTTTTACAGCTTTGTCACCTTTAGTTATAGGTGGAATTGTTGCCGCTATTCCTTTAATATTCATTGGTGCATGTGTTGTATGCGATGATGTAGAAAAGGGAAAATCTTGCAAAGAAAATCTTTTCATGGTTGCTTGCATATGCGGTGCAAGCGCTGCAATCGGAGTTGGTCTCGCTGCAGCCGCAACTGCTATCTTCCCCGGTGCAATGCTTGGAGCGGGATCTATAGCTTTAACAGGCGCAGTGATAGGAGCCATAGCACCAATTGCAGGGGCTGTTGCAGAAAGATATATCATTGACCCAATAGCTAAAAAAGTGAATGAATATGTCATCTCTCCCATAGTTGAGTGTTTTTCTCCAAAAGGGAAGGGAACTTAAGCTAACCAAGTAAGGTGTCTTTTGTTATTCTGATGTGTACATTAGGATAACAGATACCGTAAAATTTGACATTAACCGTTGATAGTTGGAATATTAGTAGAGTAAGAATTACTCAAGGGAGCATGCATAAATATGACGTAGTGGTGGTAGGTGGCGGTCATGCAGGGTGTGAAGCAGCTGCAGCTGCAGCTCGCCTTGGTACAAGCACGCTACTTATAACCCATAAAATTTCAACTATAGGAGAAATGTCCTGCAATCCGGCAATTGGAGGAGTTGCAAAAGGTGTTGTAGTCAGAGAAGTTGACGCTCTTGATGGAATAATGGGAAGGGCAATCGATCAGGCAAGCATACACTCGGTCGTTCTAAATAGCAGCAGAGGCGCAGCAGTATGGGGACCACGCGCACAGGCAGACCGAAAATTATACAAGCGAGCAATACAGGAGATCATTCTAAACTATAGTAATTTGGCGGTAAAAGAAGAGTCGGTTGATGATTTCCTTATCGAAAGTAATAGCAACGGAGAACCACATATCAAAGCTGTAATAACAAGCTCAGGGGAACATATATTAACAAGCAAAGTCGTTCTAACTACAGGGACTTTTTTGTGTGGTGCGGTTCATATAGGAGAACAAACGACCCCTTCAGGAAGAATGGGAGATAAGTCTGCAGTAGAGCTTGCAAATACGCTGAAGAAATATGATTTTAAACTAGGTAGATTGCGCACTGGAACTCCACCAAGACTCGATCATGGCACTATAAATTGGCCAGTATTGCAAGAGCAAGTGGGTGATAATCCACCTACACCGTTTTCTTATCTTACAGAGAAAATTAACCAACCTCAGGTTTCATGTTTTATTACTCATACTAATGAAAATACGCATAGAATAATTCGAGAGAACCTCCATAGGTCAGCTTCTTCGTATTTAGATGATGTTATTGCACCAAGATACTGCCCGTCTATTGAAGCTAAAGTTAAAAAATTTGCAGAAAAAAATAGTCATCAAATATTCCTAGAACCAGAAGGGCTCGATGATGATACTATATACCCAAATGGAATTTCAAACTCATTGCCCATCGAAGTGCAGCGTGAAATGATAAATAGCATCAAGGGGCTTGAAAACGCAGAAATATTAAGACCTGGATATGCGGTTGAGTATGACTATATTGATCCACGAGAGCTATTTCATACCCTCGAAACTAAGAAAATTAAAGGTCTATATTTCGCCGGCCAAATTAATGGTACCACCGGATATGAAGAAGCAGCAGGGCAGGGGATTATTGCTGGAATCAACGCAGCACTCTCTACATCTGGAAAAAAAGAAAGCTTTGTTCTTCACCGTACAGATTCGTATATCGGCGTAATGACAGATGATCTGGTCACCAAAGGAGTGACCGAGCCTTATAGATTATTTACCTCACGTGCAGAATATAGGCTAGCAATCAGGTCAGATAATGCGGATAGGAGGCTCACACAAAAAGGTTATGACATTTCTCTTGTGTCATATGAGAGGTACTCTGTTTTACAGAATAAACTTAAATCCATTAAACAGCTTGAGGAGAAGTTGGAGAGCCTGAAAATTACTCCTGAACAGCTCAGGTTCTATGGTATTAAAATATCTTATGATGGAATAAGAAAAACGGCACTAGATCTACTTAGCTACCCCAATATCGACTGGAATAAATTACAAGAGATATGGCCGGAGTTAAACAGCATCGCGTACCTGAATAATATCAAAATGTACAATCCAACTAAAAATGAAATGCGCGAAGCAGTTGCAATTGAAGCAAAATATAAACCTTATCTAATAAGACAAGAAGCAGATATGAAGTTTCTACGAGAGGAAATTAATACTCAAATTCCAATTAATTTCAACTATTCACAAGTTGAAGGCTTGTCAAGTGAGGTAATAGAAAAGTTGCAGACGATGAAACCAGCAACGGTCGGCATTGCGCAACAAATACAAGGCATCACTCCAGCAGCAATAGTTAGCATATTGGTGTATTTGAGAAATGGGAAGGCAAAAGTAGCTGCTAATTCTGCGTGAGGTAATCTTATGTCCAAAATCGAAGAGTTTCGCTTTTTTATGCGTGAAATAAATGTTGATGCGTTTATGTTGCATACCAAAGACGAATATTTAAATGAGTATTCAGAAGAGCTAACAAAGCTGTGTGGCTTTACAGGAACAAATGGGCTACTTATCGTTACAAAAAACAACAAGTGCCCATTTTTTACGGATGGACGCTACATTACACAAGCTCGCAATCAGCTCGATCAGGGTAATTTTCAAGTATATAATATACGAGAAGAGGATCCACGCGAGTGGGTAAAAGCAAACTTAACATTGACCACCTCACTAGGTTACTATTTGCAATATTTTACCGTAAAAGAGATAAGAAAACATGAAGATATTTGTAAATTGGTACCATATTCAATTAAAAAAGAAATTAGTCGTAGAGAACAAAAGATAGTTTCGCATGCAGCTGGTGAAAGTAGTAAGAATAAATGTGAAAAAGTCGCTAAAAGTATAGATAAAGAAGCTGAGGCAGTGCTTTTGACTGATCCAAATTCAATTTCATGGTTATTAAATTTAAGAAATGAAAATGCTAAATATACTCCATGTATATTGGGCCGTGCTGTATTATATAAAAGCGGCAATGTTGATTTGTTTGTTCAAGACAAAGAATATTCGACTGTACAAGCAAATTTGGATAACCATGTAAGTATTTTTGATGTTAGTGAGCTAGAAAGTTCGCTGTGCAAGCTAAATTCAATAATGATAGATCCAAGCACAACTCCAATGAGTATTATGACTGTAATACAAAATAAGCAGGTAGTTGAAAGAGGGGATCCTTGCTTGATTCATAAAGCAGTAAAAAATCAAATTGAAATAACTGGGGCTATAAAAGCACATATCCGAGATGGAGTAGCAGTCACAAATTTTCTATGTTGGCTTGAAGATAATAACGGTACGGAACTTAATGCTGAAGAGAAGCTCTTAGAATACAGAAAAGAGCAGGATTTGTTTAAGCAACCAAGTTTTCCAACAATTTCTGCATTTAATGAAAATGGAGCAATCATTCATTACCGTGCAAGCAGTAAGACGAATAAGGCAATTCGGGAAGATGGACTATATTTGATTGATTCTGGTGGCCAATATCTTGATGGTACAACTGATGTAACAAGAACTGTAGCAATTGGCAATCCAACCAGTGAACAGATAGCCCACTATACGATAGTACTCAAAGCTCACATTGCTGTGGCAAATGCCGTCTTTCCTTCTGGCACTACTGGTGGAGAATTGGATATTTTGGCACGTATTCACCTATGGAAATTTGGAATAGATTACATGCATGGTACAGGGCATGGAGTAGGAAGCTATCTATCAGTACACGAAGGGCCACAGGCAATATCAAAAGGAAATAAAGTGAAACTTATGCCAGGGATGATACTCTCCAACGAACCTGGTTATTACATTCCAGGAGAGTATGGAATAAGAATTGAAAACCTGATGTACGTTGAAAGGCAAGAAAACGGCTTCTTAAACTTTAAACAATTGACCTCCATTCCGTATGATAGAAGGCTAATAGATGTGCAAATGCTTGCCCAAGATGAAATTAAGTGGATAAATAGCTACCATCAATTTGTCTATAAAAACTTAGAAAATAGTGTTAAAGATAAGGAGTGGTTAAAGGAAGTATGCAGTTCTTTATGAGCGAAAGAGCAGCCTTTTCATTGTTTAACAAAGTATTAATGTAGCTGCGATGGGCATTTTGTATTGTTTTTAATTTGAGAACAATGTATAATAGAAAATACGTATTTTAAGTAGGTGTAATTATGACAGATAAAGCGCAAGGTGATGAATTTATGAAGCAGTATATGGATACTTGCAAAGAGCAAATAGAAAAATTAGCCAAGGATCCTGAATTGCTTAGTCAGACCTTAAAGCCATTCATGCAAATGTCTCAGCAGCTCATGGCTGGTGGTATGTTAGACGGAACTATGCATGACATGATACCTAGTTTAGGCGGTATGGATATTAACAAGATGGTTGCTCAAATGAAGGAGATGATTGACTACATAAAGGGTAATTATAAGGAGCTTATGAAAAAGGATAACTCGCAGATTCAAGAGCTTGATGAATCCAGTAGAAAACTGAGAGGTTTGGTCAAGAAATTGATAGAAAAGATTGAAAGTAGTAATAGCTGAAGTTGTCAGTAGCGCAGCAACACGGAACCCCAGGTTAAACCTGCACCTATTGCAATCAGTAACCCCAGGCTCCCTGGTTTTATTTTTGATTCTTGTATTGCATAATCAAGTGCTAGCGGAATCGATGCTGCTGAAGTATTTGCGTGTTGATCAACTGTATTAGCTACTTTTTCCATAGGAAAATCTAATTTCTTTACTACAGCTTCAATGATACGGATGTTTGCTTGATGGGGAATCAGCCAATCAATATCAGTAATTTTCAAATTATTGCATCTTAGTGTTTCTTCTATTGAGGCTGTTAACTTATCCACTGCACATTTAAACACTTCTCTTCCATTCATGCATATTTTTCCAGAATCACCAGTTGAAGATATTCCTCCGCTGGTACACAATACATCTACATTGCCATCAGAATATAGGTTAGCTGATATTATACCCCTTGTGGAGCGCTCTATTGTTTCATTACAATGTGCCGCGGATTTTATTACCACCGCGCCTGCACCATCACCAAAGAGTACACAAGTTGACCTATCTTTCCAATCAACAATCCTAGACATTATTTCAGCACCTATAACCAGTGCATATTTAGTTCTATTGTTAGTTTTTATAAGCGAATCAGCAACTGTAACTGCATATATAAAACCAGAACATGCTGCTTGCACATCAAAGGCAAATGCGTTTTTACATTTTAACTTACTTTGCACAATAGTTGCGCAGCTAGGAAAAGTTTTATCAGGTGTTGTTGTTGCCACTATGATTAAACCAACTTCATCTACTGAAATTTGAGCTTTTTCTATAGCATTTTCTGCTGCACTGACAGCTAGATCTGACGTTAATTCTCCTTCGTCTGCTATATACCTTTGAGTTATTCCTGTTCTCTGTCTAATCCATTCATCACTTGTCTCAACCATTAGTGCAATTTCGTCATTACTCAATATTTTTTTTGGCAGGCAAGATCCAGTGCTTAATATAAAACTTTTATTCAACGTGACTTACCTCACTAATTATCTTCTGGTTTAAATTTTCACTAATGGCATTTACTGCAAATTTTATAGCATGAGCAAAAGAAATAGCATCAGAATTTCCATGACTTTTAATGACGATACCATTTAGCCCTAAAAACATAGCACCACTTCTAACTTTAGGATTAAAACGCATTAATGCTTTATTTAGCTTGGGTTTCAACAATATGCCAACAAGCATTTTTGCTGCCCATGAGTTGAATACCTCCTGCTTTATTAGATTAATGAGAGTACCAGCGGTTGCCTCAGCCGTTTTAAGCATTACATTGCCAACAAAACCATCAGCAACAATTACATCTACATTACCCTCTAAAAATTCACTTGCCTCTACGTATCCTTTGAAGTTAATACTTGGAGCATTCTTGAGTAACTCAAAAGCCCCTCGTACTGAGTCATTGCCTTTAACTTCTTCTGTACCAATATTTAGTAAAGCGACCTCAGGATTGTCAACTTTTAATGCTATTTTTGCAAATATACTCCCCATTAATGCAAATTGAAATAATGAGTCAGCATTGCAATCAACATTTGCACCAAGGTCAAGCAGTGCAAAGCTTTTTGTCTTAGTTGGACAAACAGATACGATAGCAGGACGATAAATGTTTGGCAATGTTCCTAAAACAAACCTGGAAATTGCCATTAACGCTCCGGTATTACCTGAGGATACTATCCCAGAAGCTTTACCTTCTTTCACTGTCTCAATAGCCGCTTTCATACTTGAGTCTTTGCGATGCCTCAGCGCAAAAGATGGCTTATCATTTGCAAGAACATTATCAGAGCAGTGAGTAAACTCAGAGTCGTTACTTACTTTCTTATATTTTGAAAGCAAAGGAGATACTTCTTTTTGATCCCCGTGAATATGAAAAAAAACTTTAATACCTGGGTCGACAAGGTTATCTAAAAAAAAACTAGCACCTTGAATCACTGAGAGAGGTGCAAAATCACCTCCCATAGCGTCAAGTGCAATGACTATGTTATTGTTGACTGTGGGTAACATATCATGATAGTTATTCTGCCTGTTGTTTTATGAAAACCCGTTTTCCTTTGTAACTGCCATCAACTGCTATATTGTGAGGTAACATAAACTCCCCAGTTGTTGTGCATACCACAATGTTCTTAGGCTGAACAGCATGGTGAGAACGATGCATATCACGCCTTGACTTTGACTTTTTTCTTTTTGGAACTGCCAAAACTTCCTCCATTCTACTATAAAGACCCAATTTATTAGTAACACGTTTCTTACAGGAAGTAAACAGTGATAGTAAAATAAGTAAGGTTTATCTATGCCCCTAAGCTTTAAACCGGGCATCTCAGTTAAAGGATCTCTTGCATTATGGTTTTAGGAGAAACGTACAGTTGTACGAACATTGTGATTTTAGCCTACCACGTGGTGTCATGCCAGTGCCTCCTTCTCTTGTCATCCCAGTGCCTCGACACTGGGATCCAGTTTTCCATAAAATGATGCATTTTAACATAACTTTTATACCCACTAACCTAATAAAATTCCTGGATTTCAGCGTCATGCGCTGGAATGACACCATTTATTGTAAAAACAAATGTTCGTTCATGAATTGCTTTAATATTTTAGAAATTTACCAAGTAAAAAAAAGATACCGTCTTGTCAGTCAACAAGAAAATTATAAAAATTGAATCTAAATTGCCTAAGCTGTAAAAAAAAAAAAAAAAATACTTCTAATTCACGCCTTGTGTGGCGG
>JAITUS010000115.1 GCA_031286185.1 Rickettsiales bacterium | reverse complement strand
GACCAACCTAATGAAATCTACATCTTCGCTGAAAGCTACCTGGAGAAGTTTATCAGCCACCTTGAACAAAACAATATTTCATATGAAAACTACAATATAAAACTCAAAGCAGATGATCTTGTAGGTCTTTCTTACAAGCCACTATTTGATTACTTTAAAGATACAAAAAATGCATTCCGCATTTTCATAGCCGATTATGTCACAGCAGAAGATGGTACTGGAGTTGTGCACACTGCTCCTGGATTTGGTGAAGAAGATTTTTATCTTTGCCAAAGCCATAATATTCCAGCAATTTGTCCAATTGATAACGGAGGTAAATTTACTACTGAGGTTTCGGATTTAGCAGGAATTCATGTCTTTGATACTAATGATACGATAATAAGAAAGTTAAAAGAGCAAGGAATTTGGTTCAAAACCGAGCAATATGTTCACAATTATCCACACTGCTGGAGAACTGATACTCCTTTAATCTATCGCACTATGCCTTCTTGGTATGTTGCTGTAACAAAATTCAAAAGCAGAATGGTAGAGCTAAATAAGAGAGTTAACTGGATGCCAGATCATATCAGGAATGGTCAATTTGGAAAATGGCTTGAAGGAGCACATGATTGGTCAATTTCACGTAATCGATTCTGGGGTACACCGATCCCTGTATGGAAATCAGACGATGCAAGATATCCAAGAGTGGATGTGTATGGTTCGATAGCGGAACTAGAGCGAGATTTTAATGTTAAAGTGGATGATTTGCACAGACCGTTTATCGATACTTTAACAAGGCCAAATCCTGATGACCCGACAGGAAAATCAGTTATGCGTCGTGTGCCTGATGTACTCGACTGTTGGGTTGAATCTGGTTCAATGCCATTTGCACAAGTCCACTATCCGTTTGAAAATAAGGAGTGGTTTGAGAGCAATTTTCCTGCAGATTTTATTACTGAGTATATAGCGCAAACTAGGGGATGGTTCTATACGCTTTTTGTATTGTCCACTGCTTTATTTGACAGTGAACCGTTTAAGAACTGCATATGCCACGGTGTTGTTCTCGATATAAAAGGGCAGAAATTATCCAAACGTTTGAATAATTGTGCGGATCCGATGGAAGTGTTTGATAAATACGGTTCTGATGTGCTGCGTTTTCTTATGCTTTCTGGGTCTATTATTTGCGGTGGTAATTTGCTGCTTGATAAAGAGGGAAACTCAATCCGAGATGTTCTGAGAAACGTAATAAAACCTATTTGGAACAGTTATCACTTTTTTACCATATATGCAAATGCAGATGGAATTAAAGCTGAGGTTTGTAAAGATTACCAAAGCACTATTGATCGTTACATGATCTCCAAATGTTTTGAAGCTGTAGAAGGTATCCAAGCTTCTATGAACAACTACAGTCCCCAAGAGGCTTGCAAAATCCTGATAGATTTTTTTGAAGTGCTAAATAATTGGTATATTCGTTGCAGTCGTGAGCGCTTTTGGAAAAGTGATTTAGATCAAGATAAGACTGATGCTTATAATGTTTTATATACGGTTTTTTATTACATACTTCGGGCTGTAGCTCCTTTATTGCCGCTTATAACGGAGACTATATGGCAAGGGCTCAAATATAAAGAAACATCTGTTCATTTGGCCGATTTTCCACAATTAGAAAAGTTTGATAGTGAGCTCATTGCTAAGATGGATTTAGTGAGAGATATATGCAACTCTGCGCTCTCTATCAGAAACACCTTTAATATACGTATCAGACAGCCGCTTGGCAGTATGACCATTTATCATCAGTCTTCCTGTAGTTTCCTTGAAGGTGAACCGCTTTCTGTCATCCCAGAGTTTTCTCCTGTCATCCCAGTGTCACGCACTGGGATTCAGTGTGCTGCAGATTCAAATGAGTACCAGGAGATGATAAAAGATGAGGTAAATGTAAAAAAACTAGAGCTGGTAAACAAACTTGAAAGTATTGCATCACTAGAGCTAAAACTAAATTTCCCACTACTTGGAAAGAAGGTTCCAGACAAAATCAAGAAACTAGTTCAATACGTCAAAGAGGGAAAATGGAAGCAAATTGAAGAATCAGAAGTCCATTCTGATGTCATCCAAGTAGCTGACACTGGGATCCAGAAGAAAAAGCCGACATCACGCGCTGGAATGGCAGAAGATGTCGAAAGAGGTTTAATATTCTTAGGAGACGAATTGGAAAACTACATTATAGAAAAAGGTGAGTATGAACTATTATTAAAAGCAAACAGTAAATATTCCTCTGCGTTTGATAACAACAAAGGAGTTGTTATCCTAAACACTGAACTAAATGATGAATTAATTCTAGAAGGGCTCGCGAGAGATGTCATGAGGCTCATCCAAGAAACTAGGAAGCAAGCTGATTTTCATATATCCGATAGAATCAGAGTAGTAATCAAAACAGAGGATGAGAAAATTCAAGAAGCAGTGAATATGTGGAGTGAGTATATAAAAGAACAGACTCTTGCCTTATCCTTAGAAATTAATGTAGAAATTGGAACCAGCTTCTATTCCAAGGAATACCAAGATTTGATTGTTGGTATTAAGTTAGATTGTTAGTAGTTGCAAATTGTTAGTATTTATGCTATACTTGAGGCAATTGGGGTAAGGTTATGGTATGAATGCTGTTGTAGGTCTTGGTGGAATTATTGGCTTAACTAATAGTGGTTCAGGTAAAAAAGAACCTATTGCTATTGGTTTTAACGTTCCACTAAGTATATTTCGTTATAAAGGTTATGACTCTGACTTTTTTACTTCCTGGTATAATATACTAAGAGAAATATTTGAAGAGATAAAGAGAATGTGCCCGGAAAAACGGGTGTTGAATTTAGCTCTGTCAGTTTTAATGCTCCCTTATATTGCTTCTATTTCATTGGGATTAGTAGTATATAACAGATCTAAAGCAGACGGTAAAATACAAGCCAGTCCGGAGGGAAATAAAATAAAAAAAGGTGAAGTAAGTGAAAGTACAGCGAAAAGATTGGCATATAGTGTTCTTGCTGCAATAGCGATTCTTGTTAATATAGTTGTACTTGTCACCTTAATTATTCCTGCAACACTAGCTTTGGCTACTTTTTATCTTTTGAATAGAAAGTTATCTCATTCTTTGATTGCTACCGTTAAAATAGGTAGTGGGTTGTATAAGAATGAACACCAGAATATCGAGGTATCTTTTCACGAGATAGATGCTGGTGAGTCAGACATTAGGTGGGATATGGAAATTAAGTTTCCACCACAAATTGAACAGTTACTTAGAGATTTGTGTGAAGATAAAAATGATAAGCTATTTGTTACACGAAACGCAGAGCATAACACCGTACTGAAACTATCAGCTAATATTCACCTAAAAAATGGTCTTGTGCCTTTACGTAATGAGATCAGGGGTATGCTTGCAACTTCGATTCAAGGATTCACAGAAGCTATGGGAGAGCTGTTGAAGCTAGACAAAAAAGATATCACATACGATAAGCTGAAGGAACTGTTGAACGAGTTCAGACTGAAAGTGGTGAATAGTGTAGATCCTAAGTTGACAAGTCACTTAATACAAGATGCTTACAGAGTTGCCTTTATACAGGCAATCAAATTTGCACAAGGAGAAGGAAAAAGAAGGGGAGATTTCTTATTAGAGAAAAGACTGAAAGAAGTATTAGTAGAACAAGAATTAAAAAGCCAAGGTAAGAAACTACCGGCTGAGAAGGAAATGATAATAAAAGATTTAGAAATATCAAATAACTTAAATGATAAAGCACTTCCTTCATTTAAAGCAAAGTGGAAAGAGCTTATAGAAAAAGGGAAAATAGCTGAAAAGAAAGTGATTGATGCCTATAAGGATATATACCCTGAGGAAACAAGAGAGGTTTTAAAAAAAGCTGACGAGATAATAAAAGAGTTAAAAAGCATGGGAGAAGAAAGGTATAAGAAGATATGTGAAAAATTAAAAGAAGTGTATGAGAATAGAAAGAATGGAGGCCTAAAAGATGGTGCCTTAAAAAGGAAATTGGAAGATTTTTTTAAACTTAAACCTACTGATCAATACGTTTATCGAGAATTAATAAAATCGAGAATAAGAAAAGCTAAGGTTATGTTAAATCAATCAGATTTAACAATTGATATAAAGCAAAGTTTACTTGGTGAATTCCGTGATTTAAATGTAGATGTGTGTTCTCATCACGAAATAAATCTCTTGCTGGAAAAAATGCATTTAGAAATAACAAAATGTAAAACTCAAAGTTTATTTCAAGAGCAAGGAAAGAGTATAAAGGACATAGAAGATAATACAGGCATATTCATGCTATTCAATGGAGAAGATGAAAAGCGTCTAGTAAACAAGATTGTTTCTTATTGGGAAGAAATTAGAAAATATTTAACGCAACCTGCGAGAGTGAAGGAAATAATAGAAAAGCAGAATAAGGATTTTGATGTTGAGAAAAATAGTGAAGAAAAGGAATCTCCAGGTATGAAGTTAATAGAATTATGCTTGAAAAATAACCAAGGAATTCTAAAAGCATTAGAGGACTTAGAATCTGAAAAAGAGGAATTATTAATAAATGAAAAGACAGAAAATTATTATAGAGAAGAACTAACGTCTCGTGAAAGAATAAAATTTGCAATCATAGAAGATAAGCTGTTAGAAATAATAAAGGCTTCTAGTGAAGATGAACTGCTAAAGATAATGGAAGAAGCTTTTAATAAGAGTGAACTGTTAGAAATAAAAGAGACTTCTAAAGATAAGCCGTTGGAAATAATAAGACAGGTAGCAATCAAGAGGTTATTAGAAAAAGCAGAACTTGAATATTGCTTAGCAGAGAAATGCATCAAATATCCTGTGATTAAAACGAAAGATAATATCAAACACTTTTGTCAGGCTTTATTATCTCCTTTGATAGGCAATTTGGTGGAAAAGATAATAAATAATGTGCCAAAGGATAATAAGAGTAGTGCGTGGAATCTGACAAATTTGTATAAACGTGCTTGTATCGTTATTAATTATAATATAGTTGGGTTGTCAGCTACAAACGACAGTAGCACAGAAGGAAAAGCGTTAGATGTGGCGCATAATACTTATAAGGAAGTAAAGACACTTCTTCAATATTTTGAGTCAAGTTATAAGGAAGTGGGAGGCTTGATAGTTGATGTGTTTTCCGACGACGGTGAAACATTTAAAAGGGATATATGGCCTCAGATAAAAGATCATTTACTCAGAATGTGGGATAGGTTTTTAAAGGATATTGAATTTACATTGATTAACAAAGATAAAAGCATCTGTCAAGAAATAAAATGGACAGTAAGCACTAAATTAGATCAATTTACAATACAAGAACATTATACCATTGGAGGCCCAGGTCTCTGTTCAGCGGAATGGTAAAATGAGATAGACAAGATGCCATAAAAAGATAATCATATAGTAAAAGTGAGGTAATATGGTAAATCTTTTAGAACTCTGCAAAAATTTAAAGATAGAGAT
>JAITUS010000122.1 GCA_031286185.1 Rickettsiales bacterium | reverse complement strand
TTTTTTTGGTTTTATTTTCTGCTTGCTACTCTCCAGAATTGGCCTGATTTTTTCAAATTGCTCTCGACTTATACTGCTTGGATAACTTTTCCGCATAGACACCTCATTATTAATCTATGTTTATTTTACCTCATCTCTTCGAGATTTTAAACAGGTTCTCACACAACAAGAGAGAAAATATACTCGAGAACACAGTACATTCAGAGACTACAAAGCAATTTGCACAAAGAATGGAACAAAAGGAGCAGACGGTTTTACAATGCTGCAAAGATATTTTGGAGCATTACGTAACTATAATGCAGCATATAATGAGATGTTAGATAAATCTAAATCGAGCCATACTGAAAAAATCACCAATGAAAGAACAAACAATAGTGAAAGAACAAGGTGATGTATGTTCCATAGAGCAAAAGTTTTGCTCTATGGAAACATACCGCTTTACTAGCGCCTGGTAACTTTGATATAGTTACTCTAGTTAATCTATAAAAGTTTATAAATGGCAACTTTAAGCGTGAGAGAAGCTTTATGCACAGCAATCAGAGAAGAAATGCAAAACGACCCTGATGTGTTTATCATAGGGGAAGAAGTTGCAGAATATGACGGTGCTTATAAAGTAACGAAAGGATTGCTGAAAGAGTTTGGAGAGAATAGGGTGATTGATACACCTATTACCGAACATGGATTTGCTGGCCTTGCTGTTGGAGCAGCGTTTGCTGGACTTAGGACAATTGTTGAGTTTATGACTTTTAATTTTTCTATGCAGGCTATCGATCAAATTGTGAATTCTGCAGCAAAAACCAATTATATGTCAGGTGGACAACTTGGATGCCCTATAGTATTTCGCGGACCAAATGGTGCTGCAGCGAGAGTTGCTGCACAACATTCTCAATGCTTTGCATCTTGGTATTCGCATGTACCAGGATTAAAAGTAATAGCGCCTTATTTTGCCTCCGATTGCAGGAGTCTGCTTAAAGCTGCAATTCGTGACCCAGATCCAGTGATATTTCTAGAAAACGAGATCGCTTATGGACATGAGCACGAAATTCCTGACTCTGAGCTATCGAATAAAGACTATTTACTTGAGATAGGCAAAGCTGCTGTTATACGGGAAGGAAAGGATGTAACTATCACTGCTTTCTCACTGCAATTAATGGATGCTTTAAATGCAGCAGATTTACTCTCTAGTAAAGGTATAGAAGCTGAAGTTATTGACCTGAGAACCTTAAGGCCACTTGACACTGAAACTGTCATTAACTCTATCAAGAAAACTAATAGATTGGTCAGCGTAGAAGAGGGTTGGCCATTTGCAGGAATCGGCGCAGAGCTTTCGGCTGCGGTTATGGAGCAGGGATTTGACTACCTTGATGCCCCAGTTGTACGCGTAACAGGTAAGGATGTTCCTTTACCCTATGCTGCAAATCTAGAAAAAAAAGCATTACCGCAAGTGGAAGATATAGTTGACGCTGTGCACCTGGTCTGTTTTAGAAAGACTTAGCTATTTAGCAAGAAGATCGTAGCTAAACCGAGAAATATAAAAACTGAAAGAATATCGGTTGTTGCTGATGTTAGAATTGAAGAGGAAACTGCAGGGTCAGATTTTAAACGATGGAGCATTATAGGAATGAAAGTTCCAATAAATGTTGCAATGATCGACATCATAATCATGGATGCTACAAAAATGATCTCCACTTTGAAGCTGTGAAATCTCACTGCTAATACTACGAGTGAAATAGTAGATAAAATTATCCCATTTATAAGACCTATTAGAAACTCTTTTATCAGTATTCTGTTTGCATTTTGCTCAGTTAAATATTTTGTTGCGATTGCTCTGATGGTGAGTGTTACTGTTTGGGATCCTGCGTTTCCGCTCATCGATGCAATTATCGGCATAACTATTGGTAGTACTACAAAACTCTTTATTACGTTGTCGAAAAAGCCAACTACTATAGAGCATATCGTTGCAGCTAAGAGGTTGAACAACAACCAAGGTAGTCTTTGAATTATAGTTTTATGTATAGGGGCATTTATGTCAGCCTTAGACGACACACCGCTTATTTTCAGTACATCTTCTTCTGTTTCTTGTTGGACAACTTTTATTACATCTTCGATTAAGATCACACCTATGATTTTACCGCGCTTATTTACTACAGGAGCGGATAATAGAGAGTAATCTTTAAATATTCTTGCTACCTCCTCTTGGTCTACGCCAGTTTTAATGATTTTTATATCCTGACTCATTATTTCTTTTATTGTTGTTTCTCCTGAGTGGGATATTACCTTATTTAAGTTAACACTACCTATAGGTTCTAATTTTGAGTTGATGACAAAGATCTGATGGAATGTTTCTGGTATTTTTCTATAGTTGCGCAAGAATTCTGTTAGCTGGTTTATCGTCCAATAATATGGAGCTATAACCATGTTTTTATGTATCAACCTTCCTGCGCTTTCTTCTGGATATGATAACAACTCCTCTACTAACTTTTGAGTTGTGTCGGGCAAGTAGTGAAGTATGTTTTCTATAGACTTTCTATCCAAATCTTTCACTATGGTTACTATGTCTTCTACATCAAGGAGCGTGAGTAACTTTGCCGTATTTTCTACTCCCAATGTTTCTATAATTTCCACTTGTAAATCTGGTACTACATGCACTAGGGCATCACTTAACAAATGTTGATCTAGGATACTAACTAATTTTTCCCTATGGTCACTGATTGAAGTAGATAAAAAATAGGCTAACTGAACGCTATCTATTGTTTTTACGATATTGCGAACGTTTTCTAGCTCCCCGTTATCAAGTGACTCGATTAGGTCATCAATAGCCTTATTATCTAAACCATAATGGGAATTTATCTCAATATTCATATCTTCACCTTACTTCTTAATACATATACATACTTGATCCCTTTAAACATTAGAGTATAATAAGATTGTTTTAAATTAACTACTATATGGTTAAATTTCTGTTTTGTGTACTGTTATTGCTATTGATAGTAAATATATTAAAATCTAAAGCATAATGAAAGCCTATTTAGAAATTTTTGAACACTTTCAGAGCTTAGATAAGAGTATTTCTATCATTAGGAGGTGTCTTTGACGTAGAAAAATTGAAATCACGCCTTGCAGAGCTGGAATCTCAGGCTGCAGATGATGATCTATGGCAGGACAACCAAAAAGCACAAGAAATTTTAAAAGAACGTTCTAAAATCAAAAATGATGTGGAGTCATTTTCAAAGTTAGAAAGTGATTACAACGACGCTATCGGCCTAATGAAATTTGCTATTGATGAGAATGATGAGGAATTTTTCTCTGAGGTTGAAAATGAATTAGTGAAGCTAGAGAAATTAATCAAGCGCAAGGAAACGGAATCTTTATTTATTGGTGAAGCAGATAATAATGACTGCTTCTTGGAAATTCACTCAGGAGCTGGCGGAACAGAGAGCAATGATTGGGCTGAAATGCTCATGCGCATGTATATGAGGTGGGCAGAGATTTATCACAACTTTAAAATCGAAGTTGTAGAAAAATTGGAGGGAGAATCGGTTGGTATAAAATCTGCAACGATAAAAATCGTTGGAGAAAAAGCTTATGGGTGGGCAAAAAGCGAAAGTGGCATTCACAGACTGGTTAGAATATCACCATTTGATGCAAACAGCAAACGTCATACCAGTTTTGCAAGCGTAGGGGTAACGCCAGTGATAGAAGATTCAATTGATATTGCTGTGGATGAGAAGGATCTAAAGATCGACACCTACCGCGCTTCAGGGGCAGGCGGTCAGCATGTAAACAAAACTGAAAGTGCGGTGCGCATTACGCATATTCCAACTGGTGTCATAGTTCAGTGCCAAAACAGCCGTTCCCAGCATCAAAACAAACATGAGGCATTGAAATTGCTTAAAGGACGTTTATACCAAATTGAGCTGGAAAAAAAGGAGCGGGAAATGGCTGAAGAATACGGCAAGAAATGCGACATAGGTTGGGGCAATCAAATCAGGTCCTACGTTGTACATCCGTATCAAATGGTGAAGGATTTAAGAACCGGACATGAAGCGGGCAATATAAATTCCGTCTTTGATGGCAATATAGACTGTTTCATAGTTAGCGTGCTGACCAGTAAAATTAGGCGTTTGTATGATATCCGTTCAGAAGTGTGGCTGGAAGACACGTTATGAGGGTTTCAAAAGTCTGTTTCTTGACTCTTTTATTGAAATATGTAACACTTAAGCTAAGTGTTTGCAGGGATAATTATATGTCTGGTTTAGAAGAACAACGGAAATTATATGATAAGTTACAGAAAACAATAAACAATAAGGGTAACGTTGCTGACCTCCTCAAAGGAGCTTCAAAAGATGACTTACTAAAGATTCTTAGAACCTGTTTAAAATCTTCGTAGTAGGAGAGAAATGAAGGAGAGAACAATCATCTGTAAGCTAGTGTTGAGTTTCC
>JAITUS010000097.1 GCA_031286185.1 Rickettsiales bacterium | reverse complement strand
TATTTAAAATCTTGCATAATTAATGTGAATTCCATTAATTGTTGCTGAATATTTTGCTGCCCTCCTGAGCCTCCTTCTCTTGTTTTCCAATGCTCACTTGGCTGCTCAACCTCGCTATTATCTGCGTAGGAAGATAGCCAAAGCTCATCATCACTAGATATAGGCTTTCTATTTAAAAATTTTGAATATGTTGCTGCCGCCATTAATCTGCCCGAATTTTTCGCATTAAAGAAATTATTGTCTGTAATCATGCTGCCTTTTGCAGTAGAAAGATAGCTAAAACCATCACTATTTTTTACATCAATAGCGTCGCCATTAAATCTTGCCACGTAGTAATAAATCCGTTGACAATCAGTGTTATTTCTTGTGTGACACATACGGTATGCTTCATGATAACCACTAAGTCTATGTGAACTGAGAAGTTCTTTATTTCTGTCGTAGCAAACCCCGTTATCACTAGCTTTTATAGAGCTTGTAATTATAACTGAAGGTTGTTCATAAGATAAGAATTTTGAAGCTATTGTGCAGTAATCAGAGATATTTCCTGGGCGCCTATAAAATCCCCCACGTGAAACAACATAACTTATATAATATCTTTGTGCTAATGTAAATATAAAGTCAAAATTATCGTATGAGGATATGTTTTCATCTTCAAAAAAATTCAACAATTTAGGATAGGCATTTCTACTTGTGTTATACCAATCAATAGCGTCAGGAAATTTTAATACATTCACATCTTCCACTAAAGTCATCCCATCATATTCTTTGTGATAACTTTTACTATTTGGAAAAACAATAGGAAGAGTTTTTATATTGATATAAAAGCCCGCTTTTAACATATATTTTTTCCAATCTTCTTTTATTTTATTTATTTTTTCTTTGTTCAAATCACTTTCAAGTAAAGTTCCAGAAAAAATAGGCTCCCACAATACATTCAAATGCACAGGCTTTACCAAACGAAGGTTTACATGACCGGCAATGCTGTATTTGCCTCTATCTGCTACCACATGGTATAATCTTTCGTCTTGGAACTGCTTGTCTACACTTCCTGCCGTAATTACAATCGTGCCAGAATTTAGCTCAACGCAATTCATAATTTTATACGTATCATTTTCATAATCAATCATGATTTGTGATTCATCAGCAATGCTGTAAATTGAATTCGCATCTCTGCAAAAATAGCGTGTCTTCGTGTCGTCTTCAACGAATATTTCATATTCCGTGGATTCTCCATAAGGAATTAAACACCATGATTCTTCTATTTCACCAGAATTTGTTATAGGTTTATCACCATCAAAGCTATAAGCCCAGCGCTTATGTCCAAATGTCCACTGAAAATCACAAAGAAATTTTTTGTCCTTTGAACCTATTTCTGTAGTAGGGTCGTTGGCGAATCCACCTTTATCCACCGGATCAGTAGTACCTCTACGTTTGTCTTTTGAACATGCTTGAAAAACGAGCAATACTGCCACAGATACGAATAAAATTACCTTATTCATTTATAACTTCTCCTTTGATATAAAAACTATTGCCATTGCAAATTTTAAGAACATGATAGTCATCATAAGAAGGCATCTCTCTCTCTCCAAAAAAAATGAATCTTACATAATCTTTCCCTGATAATACCCTAGTATGGTATTCAACGGTATCTCCGTATTCAGCTACTTTATAGTAAAGCATTTCTTTTGATTCTCCGCATGGGTTAAATGCTTTGTCTATTATCTGTAATGAAACAGATAATTCTTCTGTAGTAAAATATTCTTTTGAAACTTTCATGGATATGTTATAAGCAGACCAAGAATTACGTAGTATTACTGGATAATAATCATCAGCTTCTTTTGGTATTATTGTTGGATGATTTTCCACAACTTCCCATTCTCTTTGAGCATTTTTAACAAGAATGGTAAAAGGACATATAAATTCCTTGCCGTTTTTATACAAATATCCATGTCCGCTTTCACAAGGAACATACTCCGTTTTCTGTGAACATGCTTGAAAAACGAGCAATACTGCCACAGATACGAATAAAATCACTTTATTCATTTATAACTTCTCCTTTGATATAAAAACTATTGCCATTGCAAATTTTAAGAACATGATACCAATCATAAGAGGGCATTTCTCTTTCTCCAAAAAAAATGAATCTTCCAGGGTCTTTTCCCGTTAATAACTTAGTATGATACTCAATTGTATCTCCATACTCAGCTATTTTATAAAAAATTGTTTCTTTTGATTCTCCACAAGGTTTAAGTGCTTTATCCACTGCCTGCAATAAGATTGGGTACCGCTCTTCTGTAAAGTTTTTTTTCGGAACTTTCATGGAGATATTATAAGCTGACTGAGAATTAAATAGCCTTAGTGGAAAATATTCGCTAGCATCTTTTGGTATTATTTTAAGTTTTTTTCCTGCATCTTCCCATTCTAATTGGTCGTTTATTCTAACAATAGTATTAAAAGAAAAAGGGCACACGAATTCTTTCCCATCTTTATACAAATACCCATGTCCGCTTTCACAAGGAACATACTCCGTTTCCTGTGAACAAGCAAAACAGAGCATAGCGAGGAATGCTAAGATTAATAATCTCATTCCAAAACCTCCACTTCTATACGAAATCTCGGTCCTTCGCAAACCTTAAGAACTTGATACCAATCATAAGAAGGCATTTCTCTTTCTGCGAAGAAAATAAATTGCCCTTCGCCGCCTCCAAAAGTTGTCCCACTTTTATAGGTCCTATATTCAACTATCCCCTTTTCTTTGCTTATGCGGTAAAAAGCAAGTTTTCTAGACTCTCCGCAGGCTCTTTTACTGTCAACTTCAAGAACCGTCAATTTAGCGTAATGTTTATCCTTCATATACCTATTTTCTGGAACTTTTACAGAAAAATTATACATGGACCAAGAATTGCGTAACGCCGTAGGAAAGTAATCATCAGCATCTTTTGGTATTATCGTAGGTTTTTCAACGCCTTCCCATATTTTTTGAGCATTTTTTACAAGAAAAGCAAAATTACTGCTCAAATTCGGAAACCACTCCCTCGCCCCCATATCCGGCAAGCCGCTATCGTCTTTGGAAATACTCCTGTCTATCTGGAAAATATCTAGAGGAATATCCGCCAATTTAACGCCCTTGTCTATCATAGGGCTGTTATCAGTTAAAGCATAACCATCATCTTTAGTGAAAAACAAACCATCCTCACCTGCCGCAACATTAGAATTGAACAGAGGATCCTGAGCAGTAGCCGCCAAAT
>JAITUS010000100.1 GCA_031286185.1 Rickettsiales bacterium | reverse complement strand
ATTGTGATACTATATGAAATCGCTGTTCCACTTCCAGCAGCTATTGATGGCAATGCATCAATTGGTATTGTTCCCCCGATTTACGAGTTTAGCCCTGAAGAAATAGAAGATTTGTTCCCTCGTTATAGCTAAAGAGGCTAAAGTGCTAAATCAAAGCTTTTGCGTAACTGTAGAAGCGTTTGATTTTAAGAACACACGGGAAATATGAACACCCAAAAGTTAACTGGACGATTTATCGTCCATAAAGTTAACTAACCCTCTTTCTTTTTTTCATGTGACTATGGCAGTGTACCTGTATTATGGAAAAGTTTTTTGCGTTATCATACCATATTTCTGTGGTAAATAATGGGCTATATTCATTATTTGTGTATACCTGTAGTAACTGAGATCTCAACTAAAACTTTGTCTTTTGAGCAGTATGCTAATATGTTTAGAATTTTTTTTAAAGATGTAAATTGTTTAGGAAAGGAAATAAGAAAAAGTTTCATGATTTGGAAAAAAGCTTTCAAAGTTTCATTATCTGTGCGTGTGGTACGTCGTTGATTGTTAATATAGCGTCGGGGTGGACGTATCCTTTTTTGATTGCTGTTTCGACACAGCATTTTCCTATCAAGTTGATAATAGTAGCGTTTTTTATCATGTCTACTGCTTCATCAACTGATGTTTTTCCGCCATTGTAGAATTCGTCTGTAACTTTGAAGGTAATTTTACCGTCTTGTAGCGTTTTTCCTAAAAGTTCAACGTCACATATGGCTAAAACTGTGTCTTTTCCATTTTGTTTTAGTTTGGCGTAAACTTTTTGCATTGTTGTTTCCTTAAACTTGTTTAATTGCTGATTTTGCGCCGCATGCGTTGCATACTAGTGCGATGAGTCGCTTTTCTTTTACAAGTTTGGTGTCTGGGCGTTTGCATACTGGACAAATTACGAATTCGTCCATGTATCTTTGCAGTAAGCGTCCAAAGCTGTCTCGTTGGAATTTTCCTTGGAATATTGCGCGTGCGTCATGGAATGTTGCTGCTGTTGCCATTTCACGGGTTAGGAATTTAAGGATATGATGTGGATCGCGGTCTAAAATGTTGCATATTTCTCCAAAGTTTGAGATTATTGTTCGCATGCCAATGGTTGTTATGATTAGTCTTGGTATTTCTAATCGTTCTTTTTTTATGGAAACCTCTGGCATTTGTTTTTCGGCTCTTTTTAGTAAGTCTTCATAGCAAAAGTCCATATTGTACGTCTCGGTTCAATGATAAGGTGTGGACATATTTAAAACTTATAATGCTTAAAGTGCTATAGCATAGTAATACTTTAAAGGGTAAGTTAAAATATTATAAGCCTGTAGATTAGTCACTAATAAGCCAAATCGGTAACAGAGGATAAACGTGTCAAGTCAAGAAAAATTCAATCAAATCAGTAACTTGCGTTCGCAGATCATGGTCTTGAAGGATCAGGTAAATAAGGCAGATATAGAATCAAAGAAGCATATTGAGAAAAGGGACCAAAAGAATCAGCAAACTAAGGTGTTAAACCTTGAAATTAATGAAATTAAAAAGCAGCGGGACGAAATTAATAAAAGAGTTCATGTGCTTAAGCAGCAAAGAGATACATTAAGGGTTAAAATTAAGCCGATTATGGATGAAATTCAAGCGATTAATGAGAAAAAAGAAGAGATTAAAAAGAAGTCGCCACATGTTAGAAAGAAGGACATTCAGAAAGAAATTGACAAAATAGATTGGAAAATTCAGACTGAAACTTTGGATTTACAGGAAGAGAAAAGACTTGTCGGCGAAGTAAAGATTCTTGAAACTCAGCTTAATGGTTATAAAAAGATTGAGAAAGAAAATAAAAAAATTGCGGAACATCTTCAAGAAAAGAGGGTTTTAGATAATCAGGCGGAGTCTTTGCATAGGGAATTGTCAGAGCTAGCAAAGAGAAGTCAAGATCTTCATGAAAAAATGATTGTTAAAATTGCTGAAGTAAAAATGGTAAAAGCAGAAGCTGACGCGTGTCATAAAGGGTTTATTGAAAATAAGGATAAAGGCAAAGAGTTGCTTGTTGAAATTGCAGTTCTCACAGGGCAATTACTTGGGTTGCAGAATAATGTTAGAGCAGAAAATAAAGAGTTGAAAGAGAAAGAAAAGATTCTGCGGTTAAAAGAGAAGGAAGAGGCAGATACACAGAAGAATCAGAAAATGTTAGATGAGCAAGCTTTAAAGGCAAAACTTGGTGTTCAAGCTAAAGAGAAACTAGATAAGGGCGAGAAGCTTAGCTGGAACGAATTTCAGTTGCTTGCAAGTGTTGACGAGGCTGAGGATGCTGCTGATACACAAAAATAAATTAAGCGGTAGCGTATTATACTAGTTTGCCATGGCGAATACTGAATTGTTAGAGCAAACGCAAAATAAAGTTCTAATTTTATGTGTTGACAGAGATGGCGATATAGAAGTTAAAGCAGGCATCAAAACGCCTTTGCTTGGCAGGCGTGCTAACATAGATGCCGCCGTTGCTTTAGCTCTAAAAGATCCTGAAGAGCCTGATGCTAATGCCATGTTTGAAGCAGTTCGTCAGTTCGATCGTATATTAACTGAAAAGCGGTCAGATGAAATTGTTGAAGTTGCCACAATTTCAGGTACAGAGTTAGGCGGAGTTAAAGCAGATAGAAAGCTTTCCGCAGAGTTAGATAATATTTTGGAAACCTTTGCAGCTACAGAGATTATTCTTGTCTCTGATGGTTACTCAGATGAAGCCGTTTTGCCTATTATTGAGTCACGGCATGTTCCCATATCATCTGTTAGGCGTATAGTAA
>JAITUS010000069.1 GCA_031286185.1 Rickettsiales bacterium | reverse complement strand
CTTGGTTAGAAAAATGCAGACGATTGTGGAAAAATTGCGAGCGGAAACTCAACACTAGCTTACAGATGATTGTTCTCTCCTTCATTTCTCTCCTATTACGAAGATTTTAAACAGGTTCTGAGGAAATGTTTGATAAACTCTGTCAAATTGAGAGGTAGAGAATACTAAGCTCTTGACTTTTTTGCCAAAATATGCGATAATTAAACTGGACAGGAGAAAATTATGAAACAAGGAAAATTTGCAGAAATACTTAAAGAAGTAAATGCTCTCCCAGATTTGAGTGCTGATAATATAATAGAGCAAATAAAAACTAAGCTACAAGAAGAAGATAAAGAAACATACGAAAAGTGGGAAAAGGAGGGTTTAAATGTTGATTACCCTTTTGCTGAACTTATTGCCAATAACTATGGAGCTACAACACAAAACACATTGTTAAATATTGCCGCTACAAGTGGCTATATAGAAGTAGTAAAGGCTCTAATAAAAAGCGGAGCAAATGTTAATACAGCACTTTGTGGGTGGACTCCTTTGCATTTTGCTGTTCTCAATAATCACATAGATATAGTAGATATTTTGATTGAAAATAAAGCAAATATTAATGCAAAATCTAATGGTGGATGGACTCCTTTACTTATTGCTCACAAAAATGGCTATGCAAGTATAGCAAGCACTTTATTGAACGAAGGAGCAGATCGTAGTGATATACAACTCCTCGAGCAAGCAGAAAAAAAACAACTTATAAAAAATGCAATTGTGAAAGGTATTATTGTGGGTTTTGTAGTCGCAGCGATAGTTGCTATTGCACTCACATTTGCTACTACTTTATCTATACCAACAATGATTGGACTAGTTGCAGGGGCTGCTCTTATAGCAAGTACTGTTGTTGGTGCTGGCATATACATGATGTCAAAGCCTAAAACTGAAATGGGGGTAAATAAGGATGCAAAACAGGTTGCATCTGGGGATGTAACACTTGTGTAATTTCGTCATTCCGTTGCTATAGCACTCTCTCTACCTATTCAAGGAAGCAATCATTTCTCATCTTGATAAAAAATACGCTCTGCCTAAGCGAAGTCACTTAATTTTTACATATCTATTGTAAAGTAAAGAAGCTAGAACGGGAACGAAAATGTTAGCTGAAGCGTGGACTTTACTGATACTTACACTACTTGAAACTATACTTAACGTAGACAATTTAATCTTTATTTCTCTGGCGATAGATAAAGTACCAACCACGCTGAAAGAAAGGGTACGCCTTATAGGTCTTGGACTAGCGCTACTGATGCGTTTTGTGACACTGTTTTTTACATCGCATATATTGTCAATGCAAAAACCTATATTTCACGCTATATCGCTTGACATCTCAGTAAAAGATCTACTTATGATAGCGGGAGGATTATTTCTCATTGTTAAAAGCTCTGTGGAGCTATGGAACAACATTTTTTTACACAAGCAAACCGAAAAAAAAATAGGTATCAAATCGCAATTGTTTTCAGCTGTACTGCAAATCATATTAATAGACTTAATTTTTTCGGTCGATTCTTTATTACCCGCTATAGCATTAACTCACAACATGATAATAATTGCTATGGCATATACGTTTTCCATACTAGCGATGATATTTTTATCAAGTCATACCGCTCAGTTAATTAAGTCTAGCCCTAGCTTAAAAACAATCGCCATTCTATTTATTTTATTTGTTGGTGCATGTCTAATACTTGAAGGACTTCACATAGAATTGCCGAAAGAATACTTATATTCTTCGTTGATATTTGCATTGCTTGTAGAAGCTATAAGCAAAATAAGGAAAACGTAGCAGATCTCAGCTTGTACAGTTCCAGAATGTGATGGTATTTTTTTCTCATACTTCATCATACCTGGAACTGTACAAGAAGGAAAGTATAGGAAATGGAAGGCTTTTTGCGTTTTATAGCCCTTCTTAACATCTAGTAAATAAAATGCTTGTGCTTTGCCTATGCTAAAGTAGAATGAAACTTTACTAAATAGTTTTTATGCTTGATGGAATGCACGAAGAGTGCGGAGTATTTGGTATAAGCTACAATAAAGACGCTGCTTTTGACTCTATACTAGGTCTTCATGCTTTGCAGCATAGAGGTCAGGAGTCTTTTGGTGTAGTGACAAGTTATAACGGTAAGTTGCACTCTTATCATTTTCAAGGTCAAGTGAGCAGTGTGTTTGATGACGTAGATGCAATAAAGAAATCCTTACCTGGAGATTATGCAATAGGCCACGTTCGATACTCAACAAGTGGTAGTAAGGTCGGAGCACAGCCCATGCTTGGCAAAAGCAGTAAGTTCGGGAATTTTGCTATAGCACATAATGGCAATTTAATTAATATTTCTCCAATACGCGAGCGATTAATTAAACAGGGGTGCGTTTTTCAATCGGATATCGATACAGAAGTGGTAGTACGTTTGGTAGAAACCAATACAAAAGATAACTTTTTAGAGAGTTTTATATGTTCATTAAAGCAGATACAAGGCGCTTATTCCTTTGTTGCAATCAACCAAGAAGCAGTTATCGGGGTGCGCGATCCAGCAGGAATCAGACCCCTTGTTTTAGGAAAGTTAAACGGCTCTTATGTGCTTGCATCTGAGACTTGTGCTTTTGATATAGTAAATGCAGAGTTTATTAGAGAAACAGAACCAGGTGAACTAGTCACTATTGATCGTAATGGCCACCTAACTTCAGCATTTCCTTTTGTGCAGCAAAAATCGAGCTTTTGTATTTTTGAATACGTCTATTTCTCAAGACCAGATAGCATAATGGAAGGTAGGTCTATATACGATATAAGAAAAGAAATAGGGAAAACGCTTGCAGAGGAGAGTCCACCAAAAAACAATGTGGATATGATTGTACCAATACCTGATTCTGGAATACCTGCAGCCATTGGATATGCAAAGCATTCAGGGTTACCTATGGAACTGGGAATAATTCGTAATCATTATATAGGAAGAACTTTTATACAACCAACTGCTGAAGTACGTAAAGTTAGAATAAAGTTAAAATTCAACGCTAATAAGCACATTCTAAAGGGTAAAAACATAGTTTTAATAGATGACAGTATAGTACGTGGCAGTACACTCAGAAGCATAATAGTTATGCTAAAAGATGCAGGAGTAAGAGAAATTCACTTAAAAATTTCAGGTCCACCAATTAAATACTCTTGCTTTTATGGAATCGACACGCCAGAGCGCAAGGATTTAATTGCTGCAAATCAATCCATAGAGGAAATAGAGGCAAGTATAGGAGTGAATAGTTTGACCTTTCTAAGTATTGATGGGCTATATCAGGCTGTTAAGGAAGAGAAGCGCAGTAACATAGCACCACAATACTGTGATGCTTGTTTCACTGGTGATTATCCAATTGGTAAATGTTAATACCAACGTATCTGTTCAGGGGACCGGCTGAGAAATAAAAAAAAAAGGCTTTAAATGATCTATTTTTTGCCTAAAAGCGTGCAAAGTGTTAACAAATCAACCACATTACATCTTATTTAGCCCACTTTATTCTAACAATTTTGCTTATTTAAACGTTTTCTGCCGCTCCACTGAACAGATACATACCAACTACTTGGATGACTCCACTGGTTAGCTTAAACTTCCTTCTCTTTTGAAAAACAGTGCTCAATTATGGGTGATATAATGTGCTTATTTACTTCTTCAGCTACAAAGGACCCTGCTATTAATGCTATTGCCCTTATTACTGCACCTGTTGAAGCTAATGATCCTGTTCCGAGCATTGCACTAGGAGAAATAGCAGTTATAGCTGCAGCAAGACCAACTCCAATCGCAGCACTTGTGAGTGCTATAGTACCAAAGAAGATTATGAATTCTTTGTCAATAGGCTCTTTTTTATAAAACTTATGTAGCAGAGCTCCTATATACAAAAATGCTGGAAATGTAAAACCGATAGTTTTACCTATAGCTAAAGGTGATAAAGCTGTAAAACTTAACACCCAACCTGTAAGTGCTCCTGTTACAGCACCTGCTACACCAAAAAACTTTAAAAATTCTTGAATTTCCTTCTCCTTCATATACCTCCCTAATTAATTGGTAATAATGATTTTTTTCTATAGAGCTTTAATCCTCTATCCTATTGTTATTATAATTAAGTTAACAGAATAAGCAAGTAATCTTTTTATGGAATAGCGTTGAAAATAAGAACAAGAGTAGGAGAAGAGCCTCGACTTACAACTATTCCAATTATCAGCAGCTAATATCAAATTTTACAGTTAAACAAGATGCTACCCAACTCATGAATTACAACTAGCTATAAACATTAAGAAATTTACCAAGTAAAAAAAAGGCAAAAAAACCCCGAGTGGCGAGTTTTGACTCTATAATACTTTAAATTGGCGCTATAATAATTTACTGACGCTTAGTTTAAGCGCGATTTGGCTGAATGTAGAAAAAATGTAAAAGACATGCAGCCGCTATAATTTGATACAATCCGCCAAAAAATACCC
>JAITUS010000032.1 GCA_031286185.1 Rickettsiales bacterium | reverse complement strand
GCCTGATTTTTTCAAATTGCTCTCGACTTATACTGCTTGGATAACTTTTCCGCATAGACACCTCATTATTAATCTATGCTTATTTTACCTCATCTCTTCGAGATTTTAAACAGGTTCTAATATCTCATATTATAAAGATACAAGTGTCAGCTACTTGGATGACACCGTCCTTTTTCCTGGATCCTAGTGTCAAGCACTGGGATGACAAGAAATGGGGCTACTTGGATACACCCATAGACCTGTCATTCCAGCGCGTGACGCTGGAATCTAGGAATTTCATCAAGTAGGTGAGCATAAAAGTTATGTCAAAATGCACCATTTTTATGGAAAACTGGATCCCAGTGTCACTCACTGGGATGACAAAAAAAGGCTATTTGGATGACATCATAGGAGCACGGAGTATTGGAATGACAAGAGAGGGTGGCGCCTATTTCAGCAGACAGCGTTCACTCGAAATTTCAATCCCCTACTTCAAGTCTAAATTTTTAACCTAAATCAAGGAGGCACATTATGTCAAATAACTTCAATTTCAAAGAATTTTTTCACCATTACGAAGCAAATAGTATGCCAGATGAAATACAACGGTATCATATACTGTGGAAATCAGTAAGGGCAGGCAGTAATTGATGCAACAAGCAACTGTAAAAAAACACAAAGCTTGGTAGAAAAACAGAAAGCAATTTCCTGATTATCGGATTTCAGTCAAGATTTTGTGCACACATGTATATTGGCTGATTACGACCCGGTATATGTAAAAAATAAAATACAGCCAATTCTAAAAAGCCATACTAAAAATCAGATAAAGCTTTTGTACATATTTAGTGAGACTTGCTCCTTTCACCGAAAAAGATATCATTTAGTCTTTTATCTATGGTTTCCTCTATATCCTTGACTAACAGTTGTCTTATCATGGCTACTTTTCGCCTTTCTTGAGCATGGCGTTCATCATTGTAACCATAATGACTACTACTGCTGTAGCTATTTTCGCTGCTGTAGTTATAACTACTACCATTTGCTTTACTGCTGTAACTTGCTTTACTGCCCCTTTTGCCTTTGATCATGAACCTGAGTATCTGCATTATTCTTTCCTTTAAAAAAGATTTCCAGCCAGTACTAAGGAGTAATCTATAGAGAAAATGCGGAGCAAGAAACGCCACTAATATTCTAAAATAAACTCCATAACTGAGGTCATCTTTGTTATCGTAATACCACTTGCAATATTCAAACAAATGGTTAAATGCATTTTTGAAAGAGCCAAATTCTACAGCATACCAAAAGCCATTGCTGAGAAACATGAACATAACGCTGGATGCATAAAGATATATTATAAGGAGGAATAGCTTGACAACTATGTCCTTTAAGCTGCCCAGTATATAACTCAATAACCTTAATCTATAGAAAAGTGATATCATTTCACACCCTCTTCAATATGGCTGGGGTGGAAGGATTCGAACCTTCGCATGGCGGTATCAAAAACCGCTGCCTTACCGCTTGGCTACACCCCAATACTACTTACATCAATAACATTATTAACCCAATTAGTAAAAGACTTATTTGTCTTTTCTATAGGTATTATTACAACAGCAGGTTGATCATAAGAATGCATTGCTTCGATTTTTTCTACAACTTTATCAACTTGATCGTTTCTGCTTTTCATAATTGCTACCATTTCACAACTACTATTAATTTTACCTTCCCATAAATTAAAGAGAATTCACCTCGGGAAATATGTTTACGCATGCAATTGATTTCTCGTTTAACAATTCCTCAGAAACAGTTTTAGCCTCCTTTAAACTTGCAAAATTGTATAAATCAAAACTAAACCACTCATTAGAACCTGCATAAACGCATTGCTACTATATTTTACTTAGATTTATTCATCAAGAGAAAATAGAAAGGACGTTACTCAATGAGTAACGTCCTTGTGGGGAAGTAGGAGTTTTGTTTATTACACTTTCCCCAGAGGTGCTGTAGTTCTTGAGTTGAAAGGTTCTGCACTAGGTTGTTCTAGAGATGCACGTAGTTTTAATCTTCGCTCAAGCTTTCTGTTAAATGCCTCTCCTAAAAGAAGATCTGGTATTCCTATTGGCGTAGCAGAACCAAAAGAATTAGGTGAACTTCTTCCACTATCAGGGGAATCACTGCGAGAAGTGGAAGGCCTTTGTTGTTTCTTCTCTGCTTCTTCCAAATATTTACCTATTATAACTTTATTCCGTGAAGAACGATCATTATTAGATATCTCTTGTGAAGCATCTTGAGCTACAGGACTTGGTAAGTTGCTTCTTGGTGGCTTCTGCGGAGCAACGTAAAAACGGCTATTTCCTATCTCTGCAGACGGCATCGCATCTAATTTAGGAAGAGGCTGATATTTAATTTCAGAAGTTTGCTCTGACTTCTTGCCACTTTTGAACGGTGATGGAAATCTATTCCAAAGAGAAGTAGGTGCTTCCTTATGCTCCTCAGGATTTAACAATCCTACTGTGCTATCAACAGTCCTGTCAGAATTCAGTGAGCTTATTGAACTGCTTCTTGATAAGCTAGATGTATCATCACCATAAAACATGTTACTACGCATTTCACGTGAACTCTTAAGTATGTAATCTTCTCTCTTTTTTGCAGCAGATTCTTTAACTTCACTTCTATCTTCATACTTCTCTCTATCATCATATATTGCTACAGCAAGTACATTCCTTGCGTCTGTTATTCTATCACGTACAAGGTGAGCTTCTCTCTCCAGTGAATCTACCGAACACTTATAACCTTTTTTCACTGCATTTCCAGCATGCACAGCAACTCTTTCAATTTGTTCTCCAATACGCTTCGCTCCTTCCCATGTCTTCTCTGCTGACCACTTGAGCCCTGTGAATGCGTATTCAACTGCTTTCACAGCAAAAAATAGAGTAAGAGCAACTGCTGCACCTGCTGCAGCAACTGGTAAAGCAACTGCCACAACTGGAAGCAATGCACCAAATACCATACCTACTGCACTTACTGCAACCATTTGTTCTTTTGCAGACCAGTTAGAGAAATTTTTTATATTTTTCAGTTTATCCTGCAAAGTTCCCATAAAAGTGGAACTTTGTTTAGAATCTAAATTTCTTTGTTCAGGTGACATTTTAAACCTCACTATTAATTAAACATATTAATATTGTATATCCTCAATTCTTAAATTAGTGTTAACTTGACTGTCAGTGTGCATTTACCTTCGAATAATTTTGCTTGACGCTGGTACAACAAGGATGAAGAGACTGAAGAAGATGCTGGAATTGTATGAGGTATAGAAAAAGATTGTTTCTTTTACTGGCTGCTGTAATTTTAGCGATTCTATTATTTTATAGTGGTTCTCGCGAAGACATAGTGCACCTCAAAAACGACAACAAGGAGTTTAAAAGAAGACCAGAAAATTCCATAGAGTCAACTATATTACATGGAGAAAAGGAAGTGTATGATCATGTTCTCCAATCTGATAATTAATTCGTAAATAAAATAGTCTTGCATTTTCCTACTAAAGAAGTAATATTAGCGTATTAGTTATAGAATTAATCATTATGTTTGATGAGAATAACCCTTGGAATCCTGGAAAGAAACCAATAAGGAATAAAACTCCTAATAATGAAGATATTTTAAGTAAAGCTATATCCGAGATAAGGTACTTTTTTAATGTCTTAACAAGAAACAGCGGCAAAAAACCTTATTTAATTATTTTTGTTATTTTGTTCTTCTACGCTTGTACTGGCTTCTATATTGTCCATCCAAGTGAGGAAGGTATAGAACTTACTTTTGGCAAATATTCTAACACAGAGACACCTGGTTTGCGCTATCACTTCCCTTACCCTATTGGCAAGGTCTTTAAAGTGAACGTCAAGGAAGTAAATCGTGAAGAAATTGGGGTCAGCAGTTCCTATGGGCGAGACACAGACCGCGGTGAAGGTGTGATGCTCACTGGAGATGAGAACATAGTCAACGTTAACTTTGAGGTCCAGTGGCGCGTTAGAGATGCTAAGGATTACCTATTCAAAGTGCGGGATTACACACCTGGTTTTAGTGTTAAAAATGCTGCAGAGAGTGCTATGAGAGAGATAATAGGTAAAAATACGATCTCTTTTGCACTTGGTCAAGGCAGACAAGAAATCCCTGTAGATACTAGAACTTTACTGCAACAGATTCTTGATGGATATCAAACGGGCATAGAAATTTTATCTGTTCAAATGAAAAAAATTGACCCACCAGAAAAAGTAATTAGCTCATTTAGAGATGTGCAAAGTGCTCGTGCGGATAAAGAGCGTACTATAAACGAAGCATATGCTTATAGCAACGATATTGTACCTCGAGCAAAAGGTGAAGCAACAAAGATAAAACTAGATGCAGAAGCATATGAGAGCGAAATAATAAATGAAGCAAAAGGTAATGCAAATCGCTTTTTGTCTCTCTATGAAGAATATAAGCAAAATTCTTCTCTCGTTAAAAATCGTATTTATCTTGAAACTATGGAAAATATTTTCAGTAAAGTAGATAAATTTGTTGTAACTGATGATCTGAAAGGTATGTTTTCTTATTTACCTCTTGCAAATTTGGGAAAATAGTTATGCGTAGTAACATTAAAATTGCTTTTATTTCTGTATTCGTCATTCTGTTGATCGCTTTATCCGATTCAATGTTTGTGGTGCAAGAAACGAAGCAAGCAATAGTTATACAATTGGGTAAAGTGGTAAGAGATATTAAGGAAAGCGGTTTATATTTTAAGCTGCCATTTATAAATAACGTAGAATTTCTTGATAAGAGAGTTTTAGATTTAAGCCCTGATAAAACTCCAAGAGAAGTAATAACTGCAGACCAAAAACGCATCATAGTAGACGCCTATGCAAAGTACAAAATAGTGGATCCTATCACTTTTTACCAAGCTGTGAGAAGCGAATCAGGATTAGTCAGAAGACTATATCCAATCATAGAAGCTCACATAAGGGAAAACATAGTAAGATTTTCATTAATTAGTTTGTTAAATGAAAAGAGATCAGAAGTTATGCAATTAATCCAGCGCGGAGTTTATTCTGAAGCTAGAAAATTTGGTATAGAAATAATAGATGTAAGAATTAAGAGGGCAGATTTACCAGAAGAAAATAGTTCTGCAATATTCCTTCGTATGCAAACTGAAAGAGCAAAAGAAGCAAAGGAAATCAGAGCAGAAGGTGAGCAAGCTGGGCAGGAAGTTAGATCAAAAGCTGATAAACAAAAAAGGGAAATTATTGCTAGTGCAATAAAAGAAGCCCACGAAATAAGAGGTCGTGGTTATGCTGAAGCAACCAGAATTTATAATGAGGCATTTAAGGTTGATGAAGAGTTTTTTAATTTTTACCGCTCTATGAGCGCTTACAGTAAATCATTCGCTGGAAATAACACTAAATTTATACTTTCACCAAATAATAATTTCTTAGATATTTTGAACAAGGGATGGAAATAGTTTATGAGAAGTAAGGTTTTATCTATATTTACATGTTTTTTGATTTCGTTCTCCTCGTATGCTAACGTGCTTGACTGGGGTGCAAAAAAGACTTCAGATACTAACACTTCTGTATGCAACTGTAATCAAGGACTTGCTAACCTGGTAGAAGAACTTATTCCCGCAGTTGTGAATATCTCGAGCGAACAAATCATCAAACAAGAAAGTAATAATAGAACTAGAATCCCTTTTACACCAAGAAATAATTTTTTTGATGATTTCAGAGAGTTTTTTGAGCATTTTGATCAGTTTTTTATGGATAGGGGTCCAAGTATCAATAGAGAGGTAGTGCTGCTTGGGTCTGGATTTATTATTGATAAAAGTGGAACTATCGTAACTAATTATCACGTTATTAAAAACGCTCAAGATATCACAATTACTATGAACGATAATACTTATTTCAAAGCAGAAGTTTTAGGCCACGACGCAAAAACTGATCTTGCTGTGCTTCAGATCAAAGCCGACAAAGACCTTTCTTTTGTAGCATTTGGTGACTCTGATAAAGCAAGGGTTGGTGATACGGTCATGGCAATAGGCAATCCATTTGGGTTGGGTGGCTCTGTAAGCACAGGAATTATATCTGCAAGGTCCAGAGACATTAGTATTGGCACCATGAATGAGTTTATTCAAACTGATGCTGCAATCAATAGAGGCAACTCTGGAGGACCACTATTTGATTTAAAAGGAAAAGTTATAGGTATTAACACCGCTATCTATTCCCCATCTGAGTCTGGCGGTAACGTGGGTATAGGCTTTGCCATACCGTCTAATCTAGCTGTATCAATCATTGATACATTAAAAAGTGGCAAGAAGATAAAACACGGTTGGCTTGGTGTGCAAGTTCAGCCTATAACAAGAGAATTTGCAGAGTCTTTGGGTTTAAAAGATACAAAAGGTGCATTAGTTGCAGATATAGTAAAGAACAGTCCAGCAGAGAAAGGTGGTATTAAAGTAGGTGATATATTACTAGAATTTGATGACAAAAAAGTTGAGAGAATGACACAACTACCTCAAATGGTTTCAAGAACTGAGCCTGAGAAAAAAGTGCAAATTAAGTTGCTGAGAAGTGGTAAAGAAGTTAATGTTAAGGTCGTCATCGGAGAATCTACAAGTGACAGCCAAGGTAATAACCAAGAAGAGAATGAATCAACATCTGATTATATAACTGGTTTAACCGTTTCAAATCTACCACAAGAGTCAAAAGAGAGCAAAAATGACGTGCCTACAAAAGGTGTAATAGTTACCAATGTAGATGTTAACAAGAACGTTACATTGCGTGGTATCAAAAAAGGAGACATTATTATGCAAATAAATGGAACTTATATAGAAAACGTTGAAAGTTTCCAAAATCAAATAAATTTAGCAAAAGAGAAGGATAAAGAAAAAGCAATAATGTTGCTTATTTATCGCAACGGGAATCAGTTTTTTACTTCAATAAAGCTAAAAAAGTAATTTCGTAAATCATTTACCAAATTCACAAAATAGCAACGTTGTAAGTTTGCCGCTGTAAGAACCTGTTTAAAATCTCGAAGAGATGAGGTAAAATAAGCATAGATTAATAATGAGGTGTCTATGCGGAAAAGTTATCCAAGCAGTATAAGTCGAGAGCAATTTGAAAAAATCA
>JAITUS010000103.1 GCA_031286185.1 Rickettsiales bacterium | reverse complement strand
TCTCGACTTATACTGCTTGGATAACTTTTCCGCATAGACACCTCATTATTAATCTATGCTTATTTTACCTCATCTCTTCGAGATTTTAAACAGGTTCTTAGATCATCCTAAAAAATTTGTGTGTGCTACTATATTAGTTTTGTTCTCATTTAGTATATTATATTTCACCTTTGGCCCTGGAGTAAAGTTTTTCCCGAAAGTGGATTCAGATAATATTCTAATTAGTGTTAAAGCAAAGGAAAGTTTATCAGCCAAGGAATGAGATCTGATACTAAAAGAAGTGGAAGAGCGCATCTCGGGCATCAAAAAAGAAATTCATGCTTCTTATGCCAAATCAGGAACATTCCCAGATAGCGTTGCCGAAATCCAACTAGAGCTTGTGGATTGGCGCTTTAGGCACAAAGCTAGGCATATATTAAATGATATAAGAAGTAGCGTGCAGGATATGAAAGGAGTGATAATCGATATTCAAGAAGAAAATTCAGGACCGTCAGCTAACAAGCCAATACAAATTAATCTCAGCGGGGATAAATCTAGCTTGGATTTAGCAGCAGAGCAAATTCTAAAAATTATGGATCAACCTTCATCAGGGTTTATAAATATCCAAGATAGCAGATCAACACCTGAAATAGAGTGGTATATGAATATTGATAAAAGTAAGGCTGCAAGCTCTGGAGTAAGTGTTGCAACCATTGGCGATTTTATAAAAATGGTCACAAGTGGAGTATTAATCGGAAAATACAGATCAAATAATCTGGACCAAGAAATAGATATTATACTCCGTTTTCCCGAATGAGATCGTAACATGAAGACTATAGAGAACCTTTTTATTAATACAGTTAATGGTCCGTATCCTATGAGCAATATAGTAAAATACGCTCCCGAAAAAAAGATAAACAAACTAAGTAGGATTAACGGATCACGCACAGTAACAATCTCTGCTGATGTTGATCCTGGATATCTGGTTGACGAAAGAGTTAAGTTCATTCAAGATTCAATTGTTCAGGATTGGGACAAGAGAGTACAAATTAATTTTAAAGGCGATAAAGAAGATCAACAAAAGTCAGAAGCCTTTTTGCTGAAAGCTTTTATATTGGCAATTACATTAATGATCTTGGTATTAGTGACACAATTCAATAGTGTATACCACACATTCATTGTAATGACGGCAGTATTTTTATCTACCACATGTGTATTTTTTGTTTTCTTTCTTGTCCATAAAGTTTTTGTAGTTGTTATGTACGGGGTAGGAATAATTGCTTTAGCAGGAATTATAGTAAATAATAATATATTATTACTTGACGCTTTTCATCACCAAATTGAAGTACACAAAGATGACGTTAAGCGATGTGTAATAAATGCTTCGATTTCTCGCATTACGGCCAATATTGCTTACTGTTGCAACCACAGTCCTTGGCTTAATACCGATGATTACTAAGCTAAACATCAATTTTTTCACGTTACAAATCACATATGACGCTCCATCAAGCCAGTGGTGGGTTGACATTTCAATCACCATAGCATGTGGAATGTTAGCTGCGACGGTTCTAACCTTATTTTTTAGTCCTGTGTTGCTTATGATGCAAAGACATGAAAAAACTTGACTTAAATTACTAATTATTTAATAGTAAAAATAGTGCTCTTTGCCCGTTGAAGCGATAATTATAACTAATTGTATAGGATTTATTTGTATGATTGCTAACCGAAAAAGCAGTGTTAAACAGAAAAGTGGCAAAAATAACTTAGTTGGAAGCATTGACATAATAAAAACAGCAGGAGAGCTTTCACTTCAAAAAGGTCTAGATTTTGAAGTGGTAATGAAGGCATTAGAAAGTGCCATAGAAGCAGTGGCTCATCAAAAATATGGTAGTAAAAGCAAGATTACAGTCAACATAGATAGAAACACAGGCAAAGTTACTGCATATAGAGAATTAAGGGTTATTAGTGATGAACCAAATGAAGAAGAGAATGCTGGATGTGAATCAATTACTCTTACACAAGCTAAGTTAATAAGAGAAGATGCAAAAATTGGAGATACTGTTAATGAATTGCTTTCTCTCAGCACTGATCTTGCTTCAGCAAGAATTGCCCAGCAAAGAATTGCTCAGGTGATTAAATATGAAGAATCGAAAAAGCAATATGAGGAATTTAAGGATAAAGTAGGAGAAATAAGATATGGTATTGTTAAACAAGTGGAGTATTCAGACCTGATCATAGATACAAATGGCGCTAGGGCATACCTTCCATTGCGAAATTTAATCGGTGGTGAATCATTTCGTGAAGGCGATAAGATTAAAGCTTACATACAAACTGTTAAGCGTTCTGATGATGGACGTCAAATTATTCTTTCTAGGGCCCATGAAGGCTTTTTGGAGGCACTATTAAATCAAGAGATACCGGAAATTGCTGACGGGTTAGTAACAGTTAAAGGTATAGCTAGAGATGCTGGTTCAAGGTCTAAAGTTGCTGTTTTCTCTCCTGATAAAAACATTGACCCAGTAGGTGCTTGTGTTGGAGTTAAGGGGGATAGGATAAAAACTATCATACATGAATTAAATGGAGAAAAAATTGATGTCATACATTACTCTTCAGACCTGGGCCAATTTGTTATCAAAGCAATTACTCCTGCAGAAGTGTCGAAGGTTATTATTGATGAAAATGAAAATTGCATAGAATTAATAGTTGCTGAAGATCAATTAAGCTTAGCTATAGGAAAAAAAGGTCAAAATGCAAGATTAGCCTCAGAGCTTGTTGGATGGAAAATTGAGATACTAAGCACTCAGCAAGAATCAGAAAGGCGGAGTAGAGAACTCAGTCAGTGTTCAGCTTTATTTGCTGAAGCTCTAAATTTAGAGGAGATTATGGGGCAGTTGTTAGTCACAGAGGGTTTTTCAAGCGTAGAGGATATATCCAATGCTTCAACTAAAGAGCTTGCTTCGATAGAAGGCTTTAACGAAGATATTGCAAGTGAATTACATAACAGAGCAAATAAATATCTAAAAGCAGAAAATGACAAAAAAATAGAAGAGTTAAGAAGTTTAGGTATGGAAGATGATGTAATCAATTTACCTTTATCAATAGACGATAAAATTGCTCTTAGTAAACATGGTATTAAAACTCTAGGAGATGTGGCAGATTTGTCAAGCTATGAGTTTTATGGTATACTCTCCTCTTCAGCGAGTGGTAAAGAGGATTTAAAAGACACAATAGACTCAATAATCATGGAAGCTCGTAAGAAGCTTGGTGTAATATAGCAAAATGTATGAATAACGAAGATATCAGTAGTAAAAAACTAACGCTTCAAGGTTTTAACAAACTTAAGTTGGGTCTTGATTTGAACTCTTCAGCGAGTCCAAGTACGGGAGCTACAATAGTAAAAAAAAGAAGAAGAAAACCTCATGAGCCAGAAGAACAAGGTGGAAGTAAATTAGGTTCCTTGACAGAAAAAGAGCAAATCTTTCGTATTAATGCTGTACAGAATGCTGCTTTGTTAAAAGAAAAGAATCTAAAAGAAGAAAAAGAAGTAGTAGTAAAAGAAGACAATGATGAAAAGGTTGATGATGAAGATGGTGCTTCGGATGCCTCGTTTAAAGAAATCGAAGAAAAAGCTTCAAGTGGTGTTAGCTCAGCTAAGCCAACGGAGGGTGGAATTGACGATGAAAATGATGATAAAAAACCTTTAAAGGCTAACAAAGATATATATTCTAAACACTCCAAGCTGATAATCGCGCAATCAATAGATGACAAAATTGAACAATCTCCTGCATTTAAGCAAAGATTTGGTATAAGAAATAGAAAATCAAAATTCACCAAAGGTAAAAACATATCAAGAGAAGTTATTATACCAGATGAAATTACAATCAGAGAATTATCCGTTTGTATGGCAGAGGACAGCAAAGATGTGTTAAGAATGTTGAAAGAAGAAGTTGGTGAGAGTTACAGAGTGGATGATTTGGTAGATCCGGATATAGCATGTGAAATAGTGGAAAAATTTAATCATACAGCTAAACGAGTGAGCGATGCTAACAAGGAAAAGGATTTACTTTTCATAGAAGACAGGGAAAGCTTGCCTAAAAACCCTAAGCCGCCAGTTGTCACTTTTATGGGACATGTTGATCATGGTAAAACCTCATTGCTCGATGCGTTTCGTGAATCTAATGTTGCAGAAAGAGAGTCAGGTGGAATAACTCAACATATAGGTGCTTATCAGGTAGTTACAAAGGATAAGCAAATAATTACTTTCATCGACACCCCAGGACATGAGGCATTCACTACAATGCGTGCATGTGGTGCCAATATCACTAATATAGTTGTAATAGTGATTGCGGCCGATGACGGAGTGATGAAACAAACGATTGAAGCAATAAATCATGCAAAGGCAGCAAATGTTTCTATTATAGTTGCTATTAATAAAATCGATAAATCGCAGTCTAATGATGTAGAAAGGGTAATTAGTAGTTTACCTCAATATGACCTCATTCCTGAAGAACTTGGTGGTGATGTTATGGTTGTGCCAGTATCAGCAAAAAAGAAAATCAACCTAGACAAACTAGAAGAGGCGATTTTGTTAATTGCTGATTTAATGAAGCTTGAAGCGATAGAGGATTGTCGAGCATTTGGGTGGGTGATAGAATCTAAAATAGATAAAGCCAAGGGAATATCAGCTACGTTGATAGTTGAGGAAGGAACGCTGAAGGTTGGTGATATGTTGGTGGTGGGTACAACATATGGAAAAGTACGTAGTATAGTTAATCACCTTGGTCAAAGGGAAAAGATGGCTCCACCTTCCACTCCAATTGAAATCACTGGTCTAAACGGTGTGCCAGATGCTGGAGATAAATTTGTTGTTGTAAATTCTGAAAAGCAGGCACGTGAAATCGTTGAATACAGATTAGAGCTGATCAAGAGAAAAGAGGAGGATTCAAGCAATAGTGATTTAGACATGTTCAATCGTAACGACAGTGAAACAGAAGAGTTATCTGTAGTTTTGAAGTGTGATGTAACTGGTTCTATCGAAGCAATATCAAGTTCAATTGATAAACTTGGTAAAGATCAAGTGAAATTAAATATCCTACACAAGGCGGTGGGGGGAATAACAGACTCAGATGTGCTGCTCGCAGAAGCGTCAAGGGCAGTAATTTTGGCGTTCAATGTCAAAGTGGATTCAAAAATAAGGGATTTGGCAAAACAAAAAGGTGTAGAAATACGTACTTATAACGTAATATACGAACTTATTGATAGTATGAAAATGTGCTTGACTAAAATGCTAAAGCCTGTAACACGAGAAGTGCGTATTGGCTCTGCATCTGTGAGACAGATATTTAATGTATCTAAAGCTGGTAATATTATTGGATGTTATGTAAGTGATGGAGTTGTAAAAAAAGATTCTTTAATTAAGGTAATGCGCAACAATAAATTAATATATGAAGGAAAATTGAAAGCTTTGCGTAGATTTAAAGATGATGTTAAGGAAGTAGGTACAAACTTTGAATGTGGAATGTCTCTAGACGGTGATGCCGATATTAAGGTTGGAGATATTCTGGAAGTTTATCAATTAGTGCAGGAAGAAAGGGTATTATAGTATGAAAAAAGAAATCAGGAGCCTAAAAATAGCGTCTGTACTGCATAGAGCAATATCCAGAGTCTTAATGGAAGGTAAGGCATTCAATAAAAATGTAGTAGTATCTGAAGTAAAGTTAAGTAAAGACTTAAAAAAAGCAGATGTATATGTAGTGCTATCTTCATTAAGCGAAAAAGATTGTGACATTAGCACTATTATTGATGAAATCAACCAATCTGCATGGTTGATACGCAAATCCATGTTGTGTTATGTTGATTTGCGGTTTGTACCCAAGTTAGTTTTCAAAACTGATTTAGCATTCGATAATTTTGTCAATGTAAGCAAAATACTAAGTAATCATACTTAATAATGCATTTCAATCATTACTTTTCATTGATGAGGTTGCACAGTTTAACAGGTTTGTGGCTTGTATTATTCCCTAGTTTAAGTGGTATTATTCTAGCCTCAACTTCTCTATCTTGGCAGGCTTTTTTTCTCTTTATTTTGTTTACTATAGGTGCATTCTTGATGAGACCTGCAGGTTGCATAATCAATGATATTTTCGATAAAGAAATAGATGCGCATGTTAAACGAACAAAATATAGGCCACTTGCAAGTGGTGCGCTAAACGTAAAACAAGCTTTGATTTTACTTTCTCTGTTACTGTCCATTGCGCTAGTAATCCTACTACTCACCAATAAAACTACACTTATACTTGGGGTAATCTCAATGTGTATGATAAGTATTTACCCTTTACTAAAGCGTTACGTTTGGTGGCCACAATTATTTTTAGGGTTTACTTTTAACATGGGATCGCTCCTAGGTTGGGCGGCAGTAAAGAACCAGATTAGTATAGAACCTATGCTCTTTTATGCAGGATGCATCTTTTGGACACTGAGTTACGACACCATATACGCTCATCAAGATAAAAGAGATGATGAAAAACTCGGAATGAAATCAACAGCATTGTATTTTGGTGATACAACAAAATCTTGGCTGAAAAGATTTCATTTAATATCTCTTATGATGTGGCTATATGCCGGTATCTTATCATCATTGAATAACATTTTCTATATCGCTTTACTTGCTGTAGGGGTCATGTTTCATTGCCAATATAAAAATCTCAACCCCGACGACTCCAGTCAATGCATATCCATATTTAAAAATAACTCCTATGTAGGACTACTGCTTTTTCTCGGCATTCTTTTAGATAGAGTTGTAAACTGAAATACGACTAATTAAGAAAAGCTACCCCAAAGGAGTTTAGAGACACCGGGGAAGACTTTGTTGGAGCTAGCTATAGAAAAATCTATAGCTTATACCAAATCCCAATGGTAATAGGACAAATTAAAGGTACCGTTTTGCCAGTCAACAATGGTGTCATTCCAGTGCTTGACACTGGAATCTAGGTAAAAAAGGAGTGTAGATACAAGTGTCAAGCACTGGAATGACACCCCTCACGGGCTTTTAAATTGCTTTAGTAATAAATATTTAAGAAATTTACCAAGCGAGAAAAAAGGCAAAAGAAGCCCTGGTCGGTGGCTAATTGTTGTCTGAGTGAGGAAAGTCGCCT